>JBFOLV010000273.1:0-3147 GCA_040830325.1 Kordiimonas sp.
GCCATCGCGCCGCCTTGATTGGTTTCAATTACCAATCGGTCAGCACCTAAGCTGTGATAAAGCGCAACAGCCTTTCGCCCCCATCCAGCTGGTGACAGACCCTGCTCGCTACTGTCAGCGATAACATAGGCAGTTTTTTCATCTGTTATGCCAGCGGCTATAATACCGCATTCATCGGCTTTGCTGCCGGTACTGGCTGGTGGGTCTACGGCTACTACCACACGAGCAAATTCTGGTCGCTTACTTACACGCAGGTCATCGATCATCCTCCGCTGCCATAGGGCGCCTGGCACATCCTCCAGTATTTCGGCCATCAACTCCTGCCGTCCCAGTCGTGTACCTTCATACTTGGCGACAATCTCCCCCGCAAAGGTTGGCGCCAGATTATCGAGGTTATCAAAGGTGCTTCCCTTGGTAACAGCTACGGTGTCACTGGCCACCAGCGCCTTTAACAGCGCTGTTGGTTTGGGTGTCGTCGTCACCATCGATCGCGGGTTGTTCCCAAGCCGCAAACCAAACAACAAATTATCCCAAGACCGTTCTTGATGTCGCCAAGCGCAAAGCTCATCACACCATGCAGCGTGGTGCTGGGGGCCACGCAAGCGCTCTGGCTCTTCCGCACTAAAAAGGGTTGCAACCGATCCATTTGGCCAGGTTAGCGTGCGTTTACTCGCCTCAAACTTCGGCTTATGCCAAGGCGGGGAAACCGCAAGTAAGCCACTGTCGCCCTCGACCATAACTGATCGAGCATCATGCAATGTTGGCGCTACAAGCGCTATACGAATGGGATCACCTTGTTCAACAAGGCTGCGCACCCATTCCGCACCAGAACGCGTTTTACCAAACCCACGTCCAGCCAGCATAAGCCAATGTGACCAAGCACTTGAGGGCGGCAATTGATTATCCCGCGCCCAGAAGCACCAGTCATGCATTAAAACCTTAGCTTCAAAATCAGATAAGCTTTCAAAAAACCGCTTACGTTTTATTGGGCTGAGCGACCTCAGCGAACTTGCGCTTAAGTGCATCACGTGCCCCTTCTATTTCAAACGTTGGGTTTTCTCGTGCTTCTTTGGCACCATTTTTCGGATCATATTTTTCCGGGTAGTGCGCCTTTAGAAGAAACATAAGCATGCTGTCTGAATAGTCTGTAACATGGCCAACAATTTCACCGCCTCGGTAAACAGGCTTTTCCACCCCTTTGACCGCCCGACGCAGTGCCTCATGTTCTAGATCATTCTGTGGTGCAGCGGCGGCCTCTATCCATGCGGCCGCAAATTTTTCGTCTTCGGTACGCCACCTATAAAATGTTCTCCGACCCGCACCAGCTTTACTAGCAGCAACAGCTGGTTTCTCCCCCGCAGCAATTGCTTCCAAAAAAACTGACTGAACTTTAAGCTTTTCAGACAGCTTGTAAAAACGACGCCCCATATGCTCGGCCTAACCCAGCACCCAAAACAAGGTGGCTTTAGTCATAAGAAACTCCGGTAATTATGGGATGTCATAAATAGACATTCTCGAGGAACAAGGCCGTTAGCTGCGCCTTGGACGTAAATCTTCACCCTGAATATCCTTATGGTGCACTAAAGGGGGTTTGGGTGCAAGTTATTTTTACGTTTTTCGTAATTTATTTTATGATAATTATTAAAATGTATATTTTTCAAATACTTATGACAAACAAAACTCACTCTTTAAAGAAGGAAAGCTGTGTGGCAAAGTCCGTTACATAGTGCGCACAGGGGGATAGCAATAAATATGACACAACTAAAAAAGACCGTTAGGATCATTATTGGCTCGCTTGGTCTGATAGTTTTCCTCTTCACAGTAAACACAGTATCAGCACAGAGCCTTGTCACTATTCCTGACACTGTTCAACATGAACTGCAATCTACCGCCGTAGAACAAAATTACATTCTTCAGGTCGCACTACCGCGCAAATACGGTAAAACTGATAAGCAGTATCCCGTTGTCTATTTGCTGGACGCCAATGCTGACTTCCCTCTTGTGACAAGCATTGCGCGGCGCCTGCAAGCAGAGGACGACTTACAAGAGTTTCTCATTGTTGGGATTAGTTACCCTGAAAACCACTGGGGAAACCGTAGGCGCGATTATACGCCAACACATTACAGCGCCGTTGAGAATTCTGGTGGTGGCCCCAATTTCGCCAAGGCTTTGAAAACCGAGATCATTCCTTTTATTGAAGGAAAGTACCGTGCAGCGAAAACCTCTCGTAGCTTAATAGGCCATTCGCTTGGGGGATTATTTGGGGCCTATATGGCATTGAATGGATCAGGCCTATTCGATAATTTCATCATTTCCAGCCCCTCACTTTGGTGGGACAATACTGTTTTACTTAAAACCTATAAGCAAACCACGTTAGCTGGGCGTCCCTCCTTGTTTATAACTGTTGGGGCGGATGAAAACCCACACATGGTTAAGGCGTGGCGTGATCTGCATACATTTACCAGCCAGAAAAAGAACGTGGCACGTCAAAAAGCAATTTCGCTCAACGGCGAAAATCACGCATCGGCAAAATTCAGGGCATATGCCGACGGATTACGCTGGCTTTTTGGAAAGAACTAAAGAGACATGCATAGCGCCAAGAAATATTGCGGAACTATTGAAGCGGCGAACCCTGCTTAGTTTCTTAGTCATTTTTCTGTAACGCACCTGCGATAAGTAGAAACGAAATAATACTCAGCATCAAGGTAGCTTTGCGAAGTTATGATGAAGTAATTGCCAGACTGAGTTGTTAAGCTTTCGTTCAGCTAGGTGGAAATAAAGTTCCTACAGATGGCTGACAAAAGAAAAGCCCGCCCCAAGTTTCAGGTCTCGGGAGCGGGCATATTCGGTCACTATGGCTATTTGCATCGTAGCAACAGAATCCGCGATTCCGCAAGCTTTTTTTTATGAAATTTATCAGCTTTAGTTAAGCACCACCTAAGCCCTTTATTATGCAACGAAAACTGGCTTCAGCGAGCTTACACTCGCCGCGACATCCACAGGCCGTTTCACGCGCGTCACAATACCAACCAGCATAACAAGGCGGATCACTACTCTTAAAAAGAGTATCCTGCTCTAGTTAACAGTAGGCGGTGACATAGATTTTTTTACGAGCTTTCCTGCTTCTTTCACTGGTATGCCGTTACC
>JBFOLV010000274.1:0-3459 GCA_040830325.1 Kordiimonas sp.
ACTTAGAAAACTGGACTTTTGTGACACAGTTTCCGGATATTGTGTCACCTGATAAAGTTTCGAAACACTTCCCTGATTTAAGAAAAGAAATTTCTGACTGAAGTTGGCTTCTAAAGATATCTTAGCCATTTAATATCGCGGCGCCTGCGCTTTAGATTGGCAAACCAGGCTGATGGATAATAAAGAGGCACCACGAGAGCTAGGCTCCATGCCCACACCATGTACAAATGATCTACACCGTAATAGCTACCTTGTGTTTTACCGTAAATGGTAACCAAAATAAGATAAAAAACTCTCAGCACATAAAGGTGCAGAATATAGAAGAACATGGGGGCGCCGCCAAGGATGGCGAGCTTCTCGACCATCCAGCTGCGTTCCTGAATCTTTTCATAGTAAGCGAGTAGAATAAGGCTCAGCCCCAAAGTTGGAAGGAGAAACAGCAACGACGGTGGGTATTTGGTTAGACTTAGAAACGCGATAGCTGTACGAACCAGCCCCTCCTGCGCTGACCAAGGTATATCCCCATAGACGTTGAACGCTCTGATTACACAAAATGTAACAATCATTGCGATACCGTATTTGATAAGGGTTTTCTGGCGATCGCACGCAGTCGTTGTTTTCCCAAACCAAGGCCCGACCGCATAGCCCAAGGCAATAACGCCAATCCATGCAAGTACTGGATATGTGGTTTTTATTGTGACACCGAAAGTAGTTTCAAAAAACACAACTTCATGCAGCATAGCCCAAGGCAGGTAAAAAGGGCTTTGCTCAGCAAAGGATATACCATCCAAAAGGTTATGTCCGGCGATGATGACAATCGCAAGAAATGCGATCTTTGCATGAGATAAGTGAATGAGTACTGCCAGAACAATCATGCAAACGCCAATTGCCCAGATAACCTGCAGGAATAACTTTTCTGGTGGAAATTGCCCTGTCCAGACAAACCCAATTATGGTCAGCTCCAAAAACATAAGGAAAAAACCACGTTTCAACAGAAATATCGATGTCTCATGTTTGCTATGAGATTGCCCATAAAGATAAGCAGATAGCCCTGTCAGAAAGACAAATGCCGGGGCGCAAATAGTGCTGAGTAAACGAGTGAAAAATAATCCTGTATCTACTGTTGCTGCATCCACAGGATCAGCCACTTGCATGTGTAAGAAAAAAGTTTCCCGTGCATGATCAACCAGCATAAATAGCATAACCAGCCCTCGAAGCGCATCGATGGACATTAGTCGCTGTTGTTCCTTAGTGTTCTGCGGTTTGTTAGTCATGCTATTCACTGTCTCTTCTTTAGATTTTTTCTTCATCACATGTTTTATTAATACTGAACAGCACTTCCTTAGGACTGCTCTCGTACCCATATATTGGAACACGCCGAAAAACGGCGAGTTCCTAGGCTACTCTATAGTTTTGTTAAGATTTATACTCAGGAAGCTTGTCTATGATGTTCTTTTCAAAAGCCACATTCTTAAACAATAGCGGGTAATAGTACGCACGTAGAGACGCATGAAAGTTACGCACTTGCTGTTGATACCGAAGCGCCGCAATGACATCAGTTTCTGCGAGATTTGATAGCGTACGTTGTGTTAATGAAGCCGGAGATAATAACGCAACCCACCCAGCAAGTTTCTGCCGGCGGGATATTGCCCCCAGCCGCTGTTTTGACATTTCTTCAACTGTTTGATCACCAACCTGCTGGAAAGCGTAATACCATTTCCATTCAAAAGGACGTGCTACTTCAGCATGCGCTGCCCATTCCTGATGTACAGCAACGAACGGGTCCATCGTGGCTTCTTTCGGTAAGTCCCATGCGTCATTAACAGCTTCTCGCTGAGCAAGAATAATATCCCCCCCTTCAGGAGCTGAAATTGCGCTTTCAATCGCTGCATCACCAACTGAAGGAATTACAAAAGTTGTCAGAACCCAAAAGGCTAGTAAACCTGACGCTATTGCAGGGCCGCTACTAGAACGAGCAGATGCCCACAGGCAAATAGCAGTCCAGAACAGTAGCTGAGCGAACACAACAAAGAGCACCAGCAGTATATGCTGAGCGCTCACCCCGGATATCACCGCACCAACAAGAAATGGCACAAAGATACTCAAAGAAAGCAGGCTAACCCTTACAACGGCGCGTGATCGCCACAGTGTTTGCTTGCCCTTTGAGGTCACGGCAAGAAGTTCATACCGGCCCGCAGCTCTTTCTGTCGCTCGAATGTCATGCAACATAACGATTAGAAACAGTGGCGTTAGCACACTCAATACAAACGCAAAATCGAACAGACCAGTTTGAGCAAGTTCCGCATTCGCTGCGTCTGTTTCATAAATTTGCCCTTCCAGAGCGAGCATGCGGATACGATGTTTCCAAGGGAACACGTCCCTCTCGCCTAAAGCAGAAAAGGCCAGTTCCGATGGCGCATCATAAGTCAGGTGGAAGGTATAATATGCAGCAGAACCATAGTCTGATACTTTGGCGAGGGCTTCTGCTCGGTCTGCGGCATCTGCCTCCACTAGTTTTTCAATGGTGCTATTTTGTTGGTCTACTTCACGGAGACCTGACCAAACAGAAAAGGCAGATAGTCCAGCAGCCGCAACGACAAGCCACACCATAGCTGGTTGCTTTAGGAAGAACCTAAACTCACGCCTAAATACAGAAGTGTCAATCATAGTGCTCTCCTTCCAATTGTTCTGCATAGAAGAAGCAGGACAGCTAACCAGGTTAGCAGTTTCAACAATGCCCCAAAGCTGGCTTGCATGCGCTCTGATGCCGGATAAGGGGAGAATTTAAACGTTTCTAGTGCCTTCCAGTTTTCTGCACTGATACGTGTACGTTTTTCTGCGTCAGGGTCATTACTGCGATTGATATCATCCGAATATGCAAGCTGTTCGGCGTGTGCTTTGTTTAATGATTGGACAAAGTCAAACCGTAACTTTTCGGTTTCTCGTAAAAATTTATGGTGTGTTTCTAAATTGACACCAGCCATAGTCATTGAAAACTCCCGAATACCCAGTACAGGAGACAGCCAGCCAAAATGCCTTGCGACACGGGCCTGCGACGTCTCAACACTCATTCGCTCTTCTGCAAATTTGTTCAGTGTATCGGTGAGATCCGCTTCAGCGGCACGAGCAACGACACCGCGGAAATTGATAGGTAATTCCTCAATAGTCTCGACGCCATATTGCTGAAGCATATTTTTGCGTAGCTGTGTGAACGCTGGATCTGCAGCATTGTGACCGTCGCCAATTTTCTTGATAGCCTCAAGTACAGCAAAATCTGTCTCTATTTTGCCCGGCGCTTTAATGACAGATGTAGCAACCGTAGACGACATAGGCGGCACCAGCATGGCAACCACTACCCAAGTTACGAGTAGCGCTCCAAGGCTAGCCCCTGGGGTACGTACTATGCTGGAGAATAAAACAATTATTGAGCACCAGATCAGAAAATATAAGGCATAGCCT
>JBFOLV010000275.1:0-6174 GCA_040830325.1 Kordiimonas sp.
ATGTGCTACGAGCGCTTGTGCATTGTACAGAACAGTTGGGTGATGAACTCAACGCCTGGAGTAAATAGTAAGGCCCGCATGGATGAGTAATACCTCAGAAAATAACACACAGGACAAAACTGTCCTTGAGCAAGCGGCAGACTATTATCTGGCTTTGCAGGAAAACACCATGTCTGGCGCGGAGCTTAAGGCTTGGCAGTCATGGTTCTTACGTTCGAAGGAACATCAAGAAGCTTTTCAACGTCTCGAGGCCCTATGGGGTGCTCTTGATGGTTTGAGCATTGACGACTTTGATGTTTCTAAGAACGCTATAGTTCGAGAGAATACTGGAACACCGGCAAACGATGGCTCTATTTTGGATCTGTTAGCTTCAGATGGTACGGCTAATGATCAGCCAAGATCTGCACCACTTTTGGGTTGGGCGCAGGCTATTGCAGCGTGTTTGGCCGTTGTTGCAGTTACAGCCTATTTGACATTTGTGCCGGGGGAAGTACCTGTTACTCAGGCAACGCTTTATGAGACCGCGATCAATAAAAGCCGTGTGGTGACACTGGCGGACGGGTCTATTTTAGAAATTGGTGCGGATAGTGAAGTTGCAGTTGATTATAGTGATGACGTCCGTCATTTGACCCTTTTGCGCGGTGAAGCTGTTTTTACTGTTTCCAAAAACCCAAACAGGCCTTTTGTTGTTAATGCCGGAATTGGCAGTGTCACTGCCATTGGTACTGTATTCAACGTTAGTAAAACCGGTGATGAGGTTGCAGTTCGTGTGCTTGAGGGTACCGTTGCGGTTCGCCCAACAGCCGAAAGTGAATTGGCGTCTGCGCCAGTTGCCCTTGTTACTGCAGGATTGCAGACACATTATTCCGATGAAGGTGTATTAAGGCCTGTGGAAGAGGCGGATGTACGCGCTGGCTTGGAATGGCGTGTTGGGGTGTTGACGATGGTTGACCGTCAGTTGGGTGACGTTATCCAAGTATTAAATCGGTTTGTTGAAAATGAAATTACTATTGGTGATGAAGCCATTGCCGACTTTAGTTTCACAGGAACTGTTTATCCTGATCAGGTTGATGATTGGTTGGCAGGTTTACAGCAAGGGTATCCGCTGAAGGTGATGCGTGTCGGTTCGAGCACAGTTTTGATGTTAGATGAAAAAGATACAAATAGTTCAACGCGAAGCTAGTTCATTATTCTTCCCATCCTCATAAAATCACTCTAGAAATATTCCCCATTAGGAATACTTAGGTGGCATCGGGAGCCAGCGATTTTATTTATCGCTGTTTGCCAGTTGGTGGAGGAATGGATGACAGTTGCAAGGATGGGAGCGGCTTTTTTTAGCCAGCTCGCCATGTTTGGTACGTCCTGCGTTGTGGGGCCTCTTGTGGCTCCATCTGCCCTTGTCGCTGAAGAAGTTCAACTTGTCGATTTTCAAATTAGGCCTCAATCACTTCGCGCAGCTTTGCTTGAGTATTCTGAACAGGCTTCAATTCAACTTATCTTAGTTGCAGATACTAGCGGGCTTAGTTTTCGCAGAAGTATCACTGGTATGCGTGATGTTGAGGCGGTTTTGATTGAGCTCCTCAAGAACACTGGCCTTCTTTATGAGTTCACAGGCTCGACCACGGTTACAATTACTAGTCCTCCTGCAACAGAACCTGTGCAGTCGGTTTTAAATGCCAATACAGCTGACAATAAAATTGATCGCACGAGATTGCGCCAAACTAGAGCCATCGAGGAAATTATTCTTGTTGGTACAAGGGCCGAAGGCCGCACGACGACTGAGACACCTGTACCAATTGACCTGATCACAACTAACTCTTTAAACGATACCGGGCAGGTAGAAGTTGGACGCATGCTGCAAGTGTTGGCACCGTCGTTCAATTTTTCCACTTCAGCCGTATCTGATGGAACAGATGCGTTACGCCCAGCTACGCTGCGAGGTCTAGGGCCAGATCAAACACTTGTGTTGATTAACGGAAAACGTCGACATGCTGCAGCGCTCGTACATGTGAACACCTCGGTGGGGCGTGGTACAGCGGGTGTTGATATGAATGCTGTGCCAGGGTCTGCTCTTGCAGGCATTGAAATTCTGCGTGATGGCGCGGCGGCTCAATATGGTTCAGACGCAATTGCGGGGGTTATAAATCTACGTCTTCGTGAACAATCGAATGGCGGCGAGGTATCTGTGCAATATGGTCAAACTTATGAAGGGGACGGTGAGACTGTTTTAGCGTATGCAAACACAGGATTTCAGCTGCCAAATGATGGATTTGCAAATTTCACCGTAGAATATAGCAACCGTGGGAAAACAAATCGGGCGGGGTTTACTGGGGCGGTTCAATTTCCGTTGTTGAAAAATGGCGGTGGTTGTGATGCACTGGATAACAGTGGTTGCGACCCGCGAGAGTTCACGTTCAACCGGAAAAATTTCCGCATAGGCGATGCTGATAGTGAGCATTATGCTTTTGTTCTGAATAGTAGATTGCCGCTCAGTGACAATGTGGCCGCCTATACGTTTGGCACATACTCTATGCGAGATAGTCAGTCAGCAGGTTTCTACCGGCGCGCAAACCAATATGCGGATACGGTAGTTGAGATTTATCCTGATGGTTTTCTTCCTTTAATTAATACCAAGATTGAAGATTATTCTGTGGCTGCTGGCCTTGAAATAGATCGTACCGGTAGCTGGTCCTATGACATAAGCGTTAATCATGGAAGAAATGAGTTTCAGTTTATCATTGAAAACTCACTGAATGCCTCACTTGGTGCAGCTAGCCCTACACGAGGAAGTGCTGGTACGCTTTCCCTAAAGCAGAGCTCGGTTAACTTTGACGCAATTCGGCGCTTTCAATTGGGAACAACAGAAACTTCAATCGCGTTTGGCGGTGAGTATAGAGAAGAAAGTTATGCAATTCATGCCGGTGATCCTGCCTCATATGAGGACGGTGGATTACTAAACACTGATTGTCTGGGCTGTGAAAATAATCCAGTTGCGTATTCTTCAGGTTTCCAGGTTTTTAAAGGCTTTTCACCCGAAAACGAAGTAGATGAAAAGCGTAGTAATATTTCATTCTATGCCGACATAGAAAGCCGAATTACAGAAAGTTGGTTGATAACTGCAGCAGCTAGGTTTGAAGACTATAGTGATTTTGGCAATAAACTAACTGGTAAATTTTCTACCCGTGTAGATGTTGGAAATTACATGGCATTCCGGGGGTCTCTTTCTTCTGGTTTTCGAGCTCCAGCCATGCAGCAAAAGTTCTTTAATAGTGTATCCACACAGTTTGTAGAGCCCGTAGGCGCACCGCCTTTTGGGGCTACTCTTGCGCAGCAGCGTGGCACTTTTAGGAATGATAGCCTTGTGGCTGAGCTTGCCGGTGTACCCGAGCTAAAAGAAGAAACTTCCTTTAGCTATAGTGCTGGTTTGGTGATGTCTTACAACGAATTTACTTTCGCTATAGACGCCTATCATATTGATATCAATGACCGAATAGGGATTTCAGGGGCTATTGATCTAACGCAGCCTGGTTTTGAAGAGTTGGCGGGAGTAGCGTCGACTGGGCAGTTTTTTGTAAACGCTGCTGATACGGAAACTAAAGGACTGGACGTTGTTGCTACATACGATATGGGCCTCAAAAATGGTCATAGTTTGCAGCTGATCGCTATGGGGAACTGGACTGAAACGTCAGTGGACAGAGACACGTTAGTTCGATCGATAGGGTCTGTAGATGTGGGCCCTTTGTTTACGCCGCAAGATATTTCCATAATTGAAGAATGGCAGCCTAAAAGTAGAGCTAGTTTATCCGCGAAGTATCTAGCTGAAAATTGGAGTGTTGTGGTACGCTTCAATCAGTTTGGCGCATACAGTGTTTGCGAAGGTTCGTGCGATAGCACACAGAATAAGCAAAGGTTTGGTGCCAAAATTTTAGCTGATTTGCAGTTAAACTATGCCCTTAGAGAGACAGGTATCAAGCTGTCAATTGGCGCAAATAACCTATTCGACACCTATCCGGACATAAATGAAATTGGTCAGGCAAGGGCAGGGGAAATTGCTGGCATTGTCTCTTCACCAGGTGTGTTTCAATATTCTAGACGTTCGGCCCCATTTGGTTTTAATGGCGGTTACTGGTATGCCCGAGCTACTTATTCCTTCTAAGTCAGAAGGCCTGATCTTGGCTCAGCCGGGAAACTCATTGACGTAACAGTTCTGTTTCATCACTCTATGTGTAAGGGAAGTAACTCTGTAGGGGAGCATAGAGTGAGTGAAAATAGTAAGCCTGTCGGTTCAACTGAATTTGGGCCGGAAGAGCGCCAAGCTTATTGGAAAAAGAATATTGCCTTATTGGGTAAGCTACTTGCCGTATGGTTTGTGGTGTCTTTTGGCTTTGGTATTGTCCTTGAGGATTGGCTTAATCAATTTAGTTTGTTCGGCTTCAAGCTAGGCTTTTGGTTTGCTCAGCAAGGCTCCATCTATGTGTTTGTAGCACTGATCTTCGTTTACGCACACAGAATGCGGCAGATCGACCGTGACTTTGGTGTAGAGGATTAGGGGGGGCTATCATGGACGCACAGTATCTTACTTACCTATTTGTAGGGCTCTCTTTCACACTCTATATCGGCATAGCTGTTTGGTCACGGGTTGGCTCAACGAAAGAGTTTTATGTAGCTGGTGGAGGTGTACACCCTATCGTCAATGGCATGGCAACAGCTGCGGATTGGATGAGCGCAGCATCCTTCATTTCCATGGCAGGCTTGATCGCTTTCTTGGGTTATGATGGCTCGGTATACCTAATGGGGTGGACTGGCGGTTATGTATTGCTAGCCTTATTGCTTGCGCCTTATCTTCGGAAATACGGCAAGTTTACAGTGCCAGAGTTTATTGGTGATCGCTACTACTCAGACACTGCACGACTGGTCGCAGTAGTGTGCCTAGTTGTAATCAGCTTCACTTATGTTGCTGGGCAAATGCGTGGTGTAGGCATTGTTTTCTCGCGGTTTCTTGAGGTGGAAATCGAGATGGGGGTTCTGATAGGTATGGCCATTGTCTTCATGTACGCCGTTCTTGGTGGTATGAAGGGCATCACATACACACAGGTGGCACAGTATTGCGTTTTGATCTTTGCCTATACAGTGCCAGCGATTTTTATTTCTATCCTGATGACCGGAAATCCGGTGCCGCAGCTGGGGTTAGGCGCTGAGCTTGCTGATGGATCCGGTGTTACGGTGCTTGCCAAACTAGACCAGTCGCTGATGGAGCTCGGATTCACAGCCTATACAGACGGTTCAAAGTCTACGATTGACGTATTTGCTATAACCGCAGCCTTGATGGTTGGAACAGCTGGTTTACCGCATGTGATTGTACGATTTTTCACTGTACCTAAGGTGTCTGACGCTCGTGTTTCAGCGGGTTGGGCGCTTCTGTTTATTGCTATTCTCTATACTACCGCGCCAGCGGTGGGGGCTTTTGCTCGTCTCAATTTTATTCAAGAGGTAAATGAGACAAGTTACGAGGCGACGCCTGAGTGGTTTAAGAACTGGGAAGAAATTGGACTAGTGGCTTGGCGTGACAAAAATGGTGACGGCGCTATTCAGTATCGTGCTGGTGCCCCGTTTGATGGCAAGCCGGCTTTTGATACTGACAACGCTAAAGGCGCTTACGGAGAACGGGTAATTACCAACGGCGTAACCAACAATGAAAATGAAGTGTATGTTGACCGAGACATTATGGTTCTTGCCAACCCTGAGATAGCAAAATTACCTGACTGGGTGATTGCGCTTGTTGCGGCGGGAGGATTAGCTGCAGCGCTTTCAACTGCCGCAGGCTTGCTGTTGGTAATATCAACAGCTGTAAGCCATGATTTACTCAAAAAGACATGGATGCCGGACATCTCAGATGCGCAGGAACTGAGAGCTGCACGTATAGCCGCCGCCCTTGCCATTGGGGTTGCTGGATATTTGGGTATCAACCCACCAGGATTTGTTGCACAGGTCGTTGCCTTTGCGTTTGGCTTGGCTGCGGCCAGCCTGTTCCCGGCGATATTGATGGGTATATTCTCGAAACGCATGAACAAGGAGGGGGCAATTGCAGGTATGGTTGCTGGCTTGTTGTTTACATTTGGATACATCGTTTATTTTAAATTTATCGCACCAGAGCTAAATAGCGCCGACCATTGG
>JBFOLV010000276.1:0-2130 GCA_040830325.1 Kordiimonas sp.
AAATCCATGCGGTCGTAAAGTGGGCCAGATATCTTCGCTTGATAATCCGATGCACATTTCGGAGCACGACTACAAGCAAGGCCTGCATCATCCAAATAGCCGCAGCGGCACGGGTTCATCGCCGCAATCAACTGGAACCGTGCAGGATATGTCACATGGGCTTGCGCTCGCGCAATAACGGCTTCGCCAGTTTCAATAGGCTGCCGTAAGGCTTCTAAGGTTGCTCGGGAAAATTCAGGAAGTTCATCTAAGAAAAGTACGCCAGAATGGGCAAGTGAGACTTCACCTGGTTTGGCTTTCGCCCCCCCACCGATCAACGCCGGCTGGCTGGCGCTATGATGCGGGTTTCTATAAGGCCGGATTTTCTTGATTACGCCGTCCGTTAGCTGGCCAGCAACAGATGCCACCATGCTTGCTTCCAGCGCCTCCTGTGGTGTCAGTGGCGGCAAAATACTCGGCAGCCGCGCAGCAAGCATAGACTTTCCAGACCCTGGCGGACCCATCATCAACATGGAGTGCCCACCAGCCGCTGCAATCTCTAACGCTCTTTTTGCAGCCTCTTGCCCTTTAATATCACTAAGATCCAGGTGTGCTGCTATCTCCTCGTCAACCTTGGGCTCAGGAGAAGCCAAAACCTGCCGGCCTCTTATGTGATTGATAAGAGCCAACAAATGTGGCGCAGCGATAATATCTTCGCCGCCCGCCCATGCGGCTTCACTGCCAGACGCGGCAGGACAAATAAACGGCATTTCTTCACTGCTCGCATGCAGGGCTGCCGGTAAAACCCCTGCGACGGGCCGAATAGAAGCATCCAGCCCAAGCTCACCCATGGCAACTGTTTCAGCCACGCTATCAACCGGCAAAACCCCCATCGCAGCAAGCAGTGCAAGCACTATGGGTAAATCATAGTGACTTCCTTCTTTTGGGCGATCCGCTGGTGACAGATTTACAGTTATACGCTCCGCTGGCAGCGACATACCAATGGCCGAAAGCGCTGCCCGTACGCGTTCACGGGCTTCATTCACAGCTTTATCTGGCAACCCAACAATCGTAAAACTTGGCAAACCACTTGATACTTGCACCTGTACTTCAACAGCGCACGCTTTTATGCCTTCAAAGGCGATTGTTTGAACAGATGCAACCATGAAAACCCCAATCTTCATTTATTACGCGATAAAATAGAACAAAACAGAAACAAATACAAGCTATGTAGATTCTGCTTCTCTAATTTCATCTGTCAGCTAAAGTAGTTTGAGTGCATATATTTTGTGATTAGAAAACTGAGAATGATCATGCAGACTTTAAAGAGGTTTTTCAGTATTATATTAGGCTTACATCTGCTGACTGCCCAAGCGGTGCTGGCGAGTAATGGAAACGACGAAGCTTCAATTCTCAAGGCGCTTGACAGTAAATGGACTGCTGCTATTAACGCTGGAAACGCTGAAGAGGTTGCGCAGCTTTTTGCCATAGATGGCCGAATATTCCCCTCTGGCGCCCCAGAGATAAAAGGCCGTGAGGCCATTGCTGTATATGCTGCGGGTTTATCACAACTACTAAATCTCTCTTTCAAAACAGAGCCTACTACCATTGAAGTCGCCGCATCAGGCGAACTCGCTTATCTTGCGGGCCGCTACTCAATAGAATTTGGCGCTCCCACCGAGAAGCATACTGATATTGGTAAATATCTGGTTGTCTGGAAAAAAGTCGAAGGTAGCTGGCTGGTGGCGGTAGATACCTTTGCAAGCGATCTATCCAAATAAACCTAACTTGAAGCTTTAACGATCTTTTCCAAACGCCCACCTCATAACTAGAGATAAATTCTTATAATTTTCCCCCATTGATTTCCCAGCCTGCCCCCATTAACAGGTCATAAAGTTTTGATGACACGATGGGGATAAATAATGACTTCAAGATGGGTTAAATCACTTCTAGGCGTTCTCGCCATTACTTCGACTACAAATGCTAATGCAGGCAACTTGGGCTTTATGGCTGGTGAATGGGATGTGTGGACAATACAATACTCCGATGAGCCGGAACACTTTTGGGAACCATACTCAACAAATCAGGTAAAATTTAAAGTCAGTAAAAAAGGCACAAAAGTAAAAGGCACATACTTTGTTGAGCAGCTCG
>JBFOLV010000277.1:0-7908 GCA_040830325.1 Kordiimonas sp.
ACAGTAGTGACTTTCATGAATTTGATTTCATGCATGGGGAGTGGGACCTAAAGGTGTTGGTTGATGGTAAATGGCGCCCTGGAGGATATTTAGTACATAAGCCCGCACTCGGTGGCTGTGTATCCTTTGAGTATGCTTCCCATGAGAATTGGGGAGATTTTTACGCGGCTCTCTCAGGTAGAACTGGGGTCGCAGCCTTTGCGCTCAGCACATACGATAAGGATGCCCGTAACTGGCGCCAGACATGGATGGATGACACTGGTACCGTCATTAATAGTTTCCGTGGCCGAAAATATAGTGATGGCATGCGATTTGTTGGCCATGCTCCAGATGGGACAGGCGCTGAACTTCAGCGTTTCGACTGGAAAATAATTGGACAAAATCTAAGACAATATACTCTGGATATGTCAACTGATGGCGGCGAAAACTGGACACGTATAGCAACAGTTCAGGCAATACGCCGCGCTAACACGGCGAACTAACAACGCTGTTGTCTTCCTGTAATGCGGGTTTTCCTTGACGTTTTGGTCTCGCTATCCCATATCCCGGCATAGTGTTCTTGCGGCTCTCGAGGCTGCGTATGTGTTGAAGGGTGATTGCAATGAGTAAACCAACATTGGATGGCGCGCTGCGCAGCTTTATGTATGGTAAATTGCACCGGGTGACGGTTACAGGTGCTGAACTCCATTATGTCGGTTCAGTGACTATTGATCCTGCACTCCTTCGCGCATCCGGTATTATGCCAAACACAGAAGTCGATGTGGTAAATATCACTAACGGTGAACGTCTCACTACATACGCGATTGAGGGTGACGAGGGTTCGGGTGTTATTTGTTTGAACGGTGCGGCAGCGCATCAGTTTTCTGCTGGGGATCTCGCCATTATAATGGGCTACGAATCTGTACCAGCAAACAACTTGCCCGGGCGTATATCCCGTGCTGTGCATGTTGATAGTAACAATCAGATTGTTAATATTGATGAGTATGTGACACCATCACTTGATACTCTGGGGCAACCACAAAATAACCGCCAAAACCAAACGTATGAAACAGTAGATGCCTAAGCCTCGTTAAGCTCGTTAAAGACTTAGCTCAACCCAGACAGGCGTGTGATCGCTTGGTTTTTCTTTTCCGCGAGGAATACGGTCTACCTGACAATCTTTTAGCATGTCTGCTGCTTGCGGTGAGAGAAGCAGGTGATCGATACGGATGCCGTGGTCTTTTTGCCATGCGCCGCGCTGGAAATCCCAATAACTATATGCTGCGCCCGTTGGTTTTATTTGACGCTGCGCGTCTAAGTACCCAAGGTTTTTTAGGGCTCTGAAATGTGCACGGCTTTCTGGCTGTGTAAGCGCATCCTCTATCCAAGCAGCAGGGTTATGACAGTCCTCATCCTTTGGAATAATATTATAGTCGCCAGCAAGAACAACTGGCTGTTCATTTGTGAGCAAACCTTCTGCGTGAGCCACGAGGCGTTCCATCCAGCTAAGCTTGTAGTCAAACTTTGGACCGGGGCGCGGGTTTCCGTTTGGCAGGTAGATTGAAGCTATGCGAACGCCGTTAATTGTTGCTTCGATATAGCGCGCCTGTTCGTCATCTTCCTGGTCACCACCATCCAGGGCAGGAAGGCCACGACGAATATCTTCTATTGGGTATTTTGAAATTAAGGCCACGCCATTGAAAGATTTTTGGCCATGCGTTTCAAGGTGCCAGCCTTTTTCTTCAAACTCTAGACGAGGAAAATTTTCATCGACGCTTTTAATTTCCTGCAAGCAGGCAACATCAGGATTAAATTCGTCCAGCCACTCGAGGAGACGTGGCAAGCGCGCTTTTACGCCATTGATGTTGAATGTCGCTATTTTCACAGGGAAAGCCTTTGTAAATTTAATTTAGACAGCGAAAGATGAACCACAACCACAAGAAGAAGAGGCGTTGGGGTTAACGACTTGGAAAGATGCGCCAACCAGATCTTCTACAAAGTCAACTTCCGAACCCATTAGATACAAGAGTGACATTGAATCAACGAGCATGGTTACACCGTCTCGTGTTACGACAACATCATCTGCCTTTTGTTCAGTGTCAAAGTCAAAGCCATACTGAAAGCCACTACATCCGCCTCCGGATACTGAAAGCCGTAGTTTAAGTTCAGGGTTTCCTTGCTGTTCAATTAACACAGCTACACGTGCTGCTGCTTTTTCACTTAAGGAAACTGGGGGCGCTTTTTCCGTCATGGCTATTAATGCTTCAATCTTTTCATATTAGGTGGTTAGGTCCTTATTTAAGGATAGCACACATGGAATTCAAACGAAGAAGCAATAATTATCCAAAATCTTAGGTGGCCTCGAACAGTTTTGTGGCTGCATGCTTGGTAAAATCAAATGCCAGCAACAGCGATGTTGGTGTGCTGTCATCTTCTTCGCCAAAAGGGACAATCAATACGGAAAAGTCCACTGGGGGCCTAACCGGAGGATGAAGACGGCCCGTAAAATACATTGGCTCAGCAGCATCTCTGGATTCGGTAAGTATTCTTTTAATTGTAGCAGCGATTTTTGTGTCAAAAGGGGCTGCCAGTTGCTGGTTGCCCTCCGACAGTTTAAGGACGTCATTGACTAGACCACCCTTAAGTCGATCATTAAAGTTTCCGCCATCGTCGATGGAAACAATAGCAAGCTGTCCTAGTGATTGAGGAAACTTTTGAGGACGAAACCCACGCTTGCTAGGCATAGCGGCGCTGCCTTTTAGCTCTAGCCAATGGTCGAGGATTTCTTGTTGAAAGAGTGCACGTAACTCGGGACTATCAACACTAATTTTGTGCGTATCTTGGATCATGTTTTCAATGTAGTTAATAAAAAGTTAATGGGCAACATGGTTGTTAACTTTTTATTAACAAATTCTCGTGATTGCCTCAAATCACGAAATCTGCAAATCGGTTGCCTAAACTATTGCTCAAAGGTTTGCGGAGAGATACTGTGCGCACAACATATTGATGCTATATTTTAAGGGGAAACCAGAATGACTGATCAACCGGCGCTACACGAAGAAACACTGGCCAGCTATGCCTGTAAGCCTTCGGAAAGCCGAGGTCGTCTATTTCCTGAGCCTGAAACACCATCTCGTAGTTGTTTTCAGCGCGACCGTGACCGAGTGATTCATTCTTCCAGCTTCCGCCGGTTGAAGCACAAAACCCAAGTGTTTGTTTATCATGAAGGGGATCACTTTCGTACGCGATTGACCCATTCACTTGAGGTGTCACAAATCTCCCGCTCTGTTTGCCGGTCAATGCACTTAAATGAGGACCTCGGCGAGACACTTGCTCTTGCACATGACCTTGGGCATCCTCCTTTTGGTCATGTTGGCGAATCTATTCTAAATGATTGTATGGAAGGTTATGACGGCTTTGATCATAACGCTCAGGCACTGCGGATTTTGACTCGCCTTGAGAATCATTATGCATCGTTCAATGGCTTGAACCTAAGCTGGGAAACGCTCGAAGGTCTCGCCAAGCATAATGGGCCACTTGTTGATAAGCCAATTGATCATAAAAACCCGCCATCTGATCTTTCTTTTGGGTTTAGGGATTACTTACCTGAAAACGATCTGATGCTGCATACATACGCCAGTGCAGAAGCGCAGATCGCGGCGCTTGCAGATGATATTGCATACTCAACACATGATATGGATGATGGATTACGGGCAGGGTTGTTTAAGTTTGAAGAACTTAAGGAAATTCCAATTGTTGCGCAGCTTATTGACGAAGTAATGCTCACATATCCCGGTGCGCCTAAGGATATTTTGATTCATGAGCTCGGTCGCCGCATGATCAATCGTATGGTTTCAGATATGATGGTTGAGAGTAATCGCCGTATTAAAGAGCTTAACCCTACATCTGTTGATGATATTCGCAATGCTGGCAAACCTGTTATTGCGTTCGGCCGTAATATGGAAGCAGCGGTAAAAGAACTTAAGAGTTTCCTTTTTAATCGCATGTATCGCCATTATCTGGTGAACCGTATGGCAAGTAAGGCAAAGAGAGTGGTGACAGATCTGTTTGATCTGTATATGTCAGAGCCAGAATGCCTGCCAACAGAATGGAATGAGCGCACTGGTGAGCCAATGTCAGATGAAACTGCAAGGGTGGTTGCTGACTTTATTGCTGGTATGACAGATCGCTTTGCTTTCAGCGAGCATGCCAAGTTATTTGATTTGAATAGAGTAACACTATGAATGTTTTTACCCATTTTCGGGGTATTATTGATACCGAGCTTGCGGCCTTAGGTGCCGAGGGCTCTTTACCTGCCGACTTAGACTTGACGAATATTGCGGTTGAGCCACCTCGCGATGCGTCGCACGGTGATATCGCAACGAATGCTGCGTTAGTGCTTTCAAAGCAAGCTAAAAAGAAACCTCGTGATGTAGCTGAACTTCTAGCGCCAGGCCTTGAGGCAAACGCCGATGTTGAGGCTGTTGAAATTGCGGGGCCTGGTTTTATAAATCTGCGACTGTCAGATAGTTTTTGGCAATCTCAAGTGGAAGCTATTTTGAATGCAGGAAAAGCTTTCGGTAACAGCAATCTGGGTGGCGGTGAGCCTGTAAATGTTGAGTTTGTTTCTGCAAACCCAACAGGGCCAATGCATGTGGGGCATGTTCGTGGTGCTGTTTTCGGTGATGCGCTTTCCAACTTGCTTCAGAAAGCAGGGTTTGAGGTAACGAAAGAATATTACATCAATGATGCTGGAAGCCAGATTGATGTACTCGCGCGCTCTGCATATTTGCGATACTGTGAAGCCCATGGCCGAGATATTGGCGAGATTCCAGAAGGGCTATATCCCGGTGATTATCTTGTTCCAGTTGGTGAGAAGCTTAAAGAAAAATATGGGGATGCTTGGCTGGACGCTGAAGAGAGTGTTTGGTTAGAGACTATTCGTACCGAAGCAACGGAAGCCATGATGGAAATGATCCGTGAGGATCTGAAATCACTCGGTGTTGAGCAGGAAGTATTTTTCTCGGAAAAAGAACTGCATGCTTCTGGACGTATTGATGAGGCTGTAGCTGACCTGCGCGCCCGAGGGCATATTTACGAAGGTGTGTTAGAGCCGCCGAAAGGACAGAAGCCCGAAGGTTGGGAACCGCGCGAGCAAACATTATTCCGCGCTACTGATTTTGGGGATGATGTGGATCGTCCACTTCAAAAATCAAATGGCGACTATACATACTTTGGTGCTGATATTGCCTATCACTTCGACAAATATCAGCGTGGGTTTAAATCCATGATTGATGTGTTGGGCGCTGACCACGGTGGTTACGTTAAGCGCATGCAGTCTGCGGTAAAAGGCCTTGCCGAGGACGGTGAGCTTGATGTGAAGCTGTGTCAACTCGTTCGCCTTTTCCGTGACGGTGAACCTGTGAAAATGTCCAAGCGTTCAGGCAACTTTGTGACACTGCGTGAAGTGGTTGAAGAAGTAGGGCGTGACGTGACCCGTTTCATCATGCTCACACGTAAGAATGATGCGCCGCTTGATTTCGATTTTGCGAAGGTGTTGGACCAATCTAAAGATAATCCAGTGTTTTATGTGCAATATGCACACGCCCGCATATGCTCAGTTATCGGAAAGGCAGTTGCCGCATTTGATGGCCTAGATGTTTCGGATGCATCACTTGAGAAAGCAGACTTCTCGCTCATTTCGAATCCAAGTGAAATTGGCATGGTTAAGCAGTGTGCTGCTTGGCCACGCCTTGTGGAAAGTGCTGCGGAAGCTCATGAACCTCATAGAATTGCATTTTTCCTCTATGAACTTGCGTCAGAGTTTCATACTTTCTGGAATAAAGGGAATGATGACCCGTCTTTGCGGTTTATCATTGATGGGAACGAGCAACTGACAAAAGCACGTGTAGCTTTGATCAGAAGCGTTGCGCTGGTGATAGCAAGTGGACTTGAAGTGCTTGGCGTTACACCTTTGGAGGAAATGCGCTAAATGACAAATGAAGATCAAACTGACTTAACGGCGGGAAAAGACATTCCGCCGTGGCTGCAACCGGTTCCCGAGGGGGAGGATGAAGCAATTGAGGCAGCCGCAAGGCGTAGAAAATTGCTTTTAACCTCTGGTGCAGCAGTTGGTGTGATTGGTCTTTTTACTGCTGTTATCCTATATCTATACGAGGGCGCAGACCCTGTCGCTCCGCGTCATGTCGCAGCGCCGAATGAGCCTGTTCGTGAGCGCCCAAGTGAAGTTGGCGGAATGCAGGTTGCTCATCAGGACAAAGAAGTCTTTAATCAGGTAGACGGTGATGCTCACAGGAGTGATGTACAACTCGGTGCTCAGCCAGAAGAACCTGTTCGGGAATTACCTGAAGACCCTCCGGTAGAAGAATCTACTGAAGTGGATGATGCAATTGCGTCAGTTATTCAGGACGTTGAGGCCGCTAAGCCAGCGGTAAGCGAGCCAGTGGTGCAAGCACCAGCGGCGACACAACCAGCCGCTCAAACATCTACACCAAGCGTGAGTACTGCTGTGCCGACCGCTGAAGCTGATGCAAAAGTATACCGAGTTCAACTTGGTGCTTATGGTTCAGAGGAATCTGCAGGTCGCGCATGGCGTTTGGTTAGGGGTAAGTTTTCTACTCATCTGACAGGTAAATCCCCAAGTTATGAGGCGGTTCAGTCTGGTAGCCGCACTCTATATCGTTTACGTGTTGGTCCCCTCGAAACAAGAGCTGAAGCTGATCAGGTTTGTCTGGCACTGCGTGCAGGACAGCAAGCTTGTATAGTTGTGAACCCATAAGGGACAATTGATGAAACCTGTTATTTTCGGTTGTGAGGGGCTTTCTCTCACCGAGAAGGAAAAGGCATTTTTTAATGAAGTAAAGCCAACTGGCTTTATTTTGTTTTCCCGAAATGTCGAAAACCGTAAACAGCTTAGCGCTTTAACTTCAGAGATGCGCCAAGCGGTTGGCCGGCATAAGGTTCCTATTCTGATTGATCAGGAAGGTGGCAGGGTTCAGAGAATGACCGAACCCGAGTGGCGCCCCTATCCGCCTATGGGACTTTTTGGTGATATGGCATCAAAGAACCCTACCTTGGCAGCAAGCGCTCTGCGGCTAAATTGTCGGCTCCTTGCTGATGATCTTCGAAGGGTAGGTATCAATGTGAATTGTCTGCCGTTACTTGACGTTGCGACAGAAGAAACAAGTATTGCTATCGGGGACCGTTCTTTTTCAAAAGATCACAGCCTTGTCTCTGCTTTGGGACGAATTGTAGCAGATGCTTTGCAAGAAGGTGGCGTATTACCTGTGATAAAACACTTGCCTGGGCATGGCCGGGCAACTGTTGATAGCCACTTTGACTTGCCGGTCGTTGATGCCCCTTTAGCTGAACTAGAGGCTACTGACTTTGCTCCGTTTCGTGTCTTAAAAGATGCGCCTTTTGGCATGACGGCGCACATTACATATTCAGACATTGATGCGATGAAGCCCGCGACTTTATCACGAGTTATCATAGGCCGTATTATCCGCATGAAGATAGGTTTTGCGGGGGTGTTGATTTCTGATGATCTTTCAATGAAAGCGCTGAGTGGGAATATCGAAGACTTGGCAGCAGAAACACTTGCTGCGGGTTGTGATTTGGCTCTGCACTGTAATGGTAAATTGGATGAAATGCAGGCCATCGCAGCTGCAATACCGGATATCGCACCACAGCTTGAAACTCGTATCGCGAAACTGATACGGACGGTTGAGCAAGCAGGGGCACCTGATCGTGCTGATTTAAGGCGCAGGTATGATGACCTGATGGCTAAGTTTTAGGAGTTTAGAGTGCCTGATTATTCATTAAAGCTCTATCAAGTGAGCATAATGGCGCTTCCTTTCCTTCTGGCAGTGACAATGCGAGATGCATTGTGTGGTTATGTTGCGCATA
>JBFOLV010000278.1:0-2281 GCA_040830325.1 Kordiimonas sp.
AGCTGGCGCAAGCTGCGCGGGTTTGTCCACCTTGCCGATGTCATCCAAGGCATCGATTTCGTCAACGGCATCAAGCCATCAAACCAAAATCAAGCCGCCGCATGATGATCGCCTGGACACCAGATTTGACTATAACTCGAAAAGGCTGGCCTCGTTCCGAAGTCTACCTATCTCAAGCACATCTTGAGAAACGATACCGATATCTTTGAGTGATTGGAATAAATCGAATGTTTCGGTTAAACCGAAACAACAGGTTGTTTCAGTTTCTTTTCAAGCTCGCCAATCCGAGTTTTGATCGCTTTCGGCTCCTCGGAGCCGTTTTTTTGCGCCCAAGCAGTAGGGGAGGGGAGGGCAAGGCCTCGCTTCTCCCAGAATTTAATGATGTCAGGAAAGTTCAAGCGATCCTTCCAACCACTTTGTTTGAAGGCGTTCACATAGACAGCGCTGCCAAGCCCGAGCTGAAACTCTGCCGTAACAGCCTCTCTTTGGCCCTCAGAAAGCTCCTGGAAGGCCTCTTCAATGATTTCGGCTGTAGACCACCTGTAAGCTGTCTCAGCGTCTCTCTGAGCCTTCTTGAGCTCCTCAAGTTCACCTTCCAGCTTCGCCCGGGCTTTTTTTGCAGCTTGTGATGCTTCCAGAGCTTTCTTTTTTGCGGCACCCTCGTTGTGATAGTCCTGTTCTACCGCTGCTTTAAGGAACCCTGCCTTAGAGCTTTTGATCTTTCCTGTAGCGGCCTGATTATTTACCAAATCGATCTTATCCAAAACATGCTCTTCACCGTAGTCGAGCACCCAGGATCGGGCCAGCGTTTTGGGAATCCCTTGTTGTAAGAGCGCCTTATAGGCCTCTGACAAAGAGATTTCATCATCCTCTTCCATCCCAAGCAAAGCGAGTTGAGGGTTCGGCTTCACAGTGAACTGAAGTGCAGCAACAGACCGACCTTTACGCACAGTTCTAAGATCGACTTCGATATTCGAATGCTCATTCACCTCTTTCATCGCAGGCACGATCACATCACGCTTGAGGAACTTGAACTCCTTGTAGCGCCCCTCAACAGCCATGAGTTTTCGAAAAAGCTCTAAATCCCATACAGGTGTCTGCCCTGCGCCAATGTAGCGGTTGCAGTTTTCATAAAGCACCAAGGCATGGGAGCTGCGCAGATTGCGAAGAACGCTCAGGTTGATCTTTGAGTAAATTTCGGGATGAAAGAGCTTTTCTGCCAATGACTGCTCAAAGCGATAGGTGCATACCCCACCTTTCACCTTCACGTAAGTCAGCAATGACATAGCTTCCCACGAATGTTCGCCATCATCCTCCATGATATCGAACTGCATTGCCGTCTTAACGATGCCGACCAGTGCCTCCTTGAGATAGGTGGTGTTCTTGCTATCAAAGCCGATCATATCGCATAAAATACGAGTGTTGATCTGGTGGTCTCGCACTGTGAGCAAACTGTCATAAGCGTTATACAGCAACGCATTCACGAGCTTCCGTTGCAGAGCAGTCAGGTCCGCAACAGAGTGAATGGCAGAGACATGCTTCTTGAGTATCTGCTTGTCTTCGCTGTATTTTTTTATCTCTCGACTCATTAGGTGATTTCGTTAAGGTGATATTTGATCACCATTGTACGCATCACCTCAAGAATGCAAGTTTTTTTCACGGAATCCGCTTTTGGCTTCGAGAGTTCCCCATATCCTATCACCTTTAGCGTTCCAGAGGGGGGCTGAACGCCAGTTTTTCCCATAAAATAAGGGCGCTCAAGGGATGCGCCCCATATCTTATCACCTTTCGCCCCACAAACTCTCACCTTCCAAGTGATGCATGTGATATTTTCGCTTAATTTCAGCAGGTTAAGTTGGTTCCGTACAGCTCCCCATATCTTATCACCCTTGCCCCATATCGTATCACCTTTCGCCCCACAAACTCTCACCTCAAAGTTTGCATTTCCCCATATCCTATCACCTTTCGCCCCATATCCTATCACCTGTTATAGCTTATATCATTGATTTAAAGCCACTTTTCAGCCCCTAAACATATTAAACGTTGTTCTTCTAAACATACTAAACAACAACAGGGAGCCTCACGGCCCCCTGTCAGCTCAGGTTGTTGCTTTCTTGAATTGTTGATTGTCACTGAGAACTGACGAGCTATGGTTGAATCTGGTGTCCGAGCGGTTTGAATGACAGCGGTGCATCTGGCTGGTTTGTTGTTGCGACACAAGCCGCCAACCAAAGGAGCACCACCATCATGGACGACGCTACCATCATTGATTTCACCGGTC
>JBFOLV010000279.1:0-2483 GCA_040830325.1 Kordiimonas sp.
CAGTGCTTCGCAAAGGTAAGAATTTTGCTGACGATGTGGCTGATGTGTTTGTAAAGCTTGGAATTCTCTAAACTCCAAGCTCCAAATTTATTTCCTTCTGGCGGGGCGGCTACGACTGTGCCGCCTTTTTGTTTGCTTCTGTCGGTGTGTACTTGCCCGTTTGGTTCGTTTGCCAGGCGCACCCTCACTTATAAGCTCAAGCTTTAAGCCACCAGTATGCCTATTGGCTTCAGTCAAACGAACGTCAACTTTGTCACCTAGCGTAAAGGTTTGACCGTAACGTTCCCCAACAAGTTGATGACGTTCGGCGTCTAACTCGTAGTAATCATTGCCTATTTCTGAGATGGGAACCAACCCATCGCCGCCCGAAGGTTCAAGCGAAATAAACAGACCAAAACGTGTGACAGCAGAAATGCGACCAATGAAATCACCACCTACATGGTCAGCTAGGTATGATGCCATATACCGGTCTGTAGAATCACGCTCAGCGGCCATTGCACGACGTTCTGTTCCTGAGATTTGTTCGCCAATATCAGAAAAATCTGCTATTTCTGCTTCTGTTAGGCCATCATTTCCGAAGCCTAAAGCTTTCACCAAGCCTCTATGTACAAGCAGATCAGAATAACGCCGGATAGGTGAAGTAAAGTGGGCATAACGTTGAAGCGCAAGGCCAAAGTGCCCAAGGTTGTCTGGGCTGTAGTAAGCTTGTGTCTGGCTGCGAAGAACAACTTGGTTCACCATATGCTCGTGTGCTGTTTCCTTAACTTTGCCTAGAATGCCATTGAAAAGGGCGGGGCGCATGACTGTGCCTTTCGCCAATTTTAGGTCAAGTGTCGCTAAAAATTCTCGCAAACTATCGAGTTTGTCCATTGGTGGCTCTTCATGAACCCTGTACATTGCTGGTACACGATGTTTTTCAAGTTCTTCAGCTGCGCAAACGTTTGCTGAAACCATGAATTCCTCAACGAGTTTATGAGTGTCGAGCCTCTCGCGAAGGGCAATGCCTTTTACATGACCGGATTCGTCTAACTCAATTTTCCGTTCAGGCATGTCTAGTTCTAGAGGGTCACGCTTTTCACGTGCAATTGTCATCGCCTTATAGGTGCTATAGAGCGGCTTAAGGACTGTATCCAGTATTGGTGCTGTATGCTCGTCTGTTTGGCCGTCTAGTGCTCGCTGTGCTTGTTGGTAGTTAACATTAGCGTGGCTATTCATTAAACCGCGTTCAAACTTGTGGCGGAGTTTGTTTCCCTTTTTATCAAACCACATGTGAACTGCCATACAGGCGCGATCTTTCCCCGGTTGAAGGCTGCAGAGACCAGCTGAGAGCTCTTCAGGAAGCATCGGAACCACCCGATCAGGAAAATAACAACTGTTGCCGCGTTTTACGGCCTCAATGTCAAGTGGGCTTCCTGGTTGAACATAATGTGCTACATCTGCGATCGCGACCAAAGCATGCCAACCGCCTTCATTTTTCGGATCAGGGTCTGGTTCTGCCCAAATCGCATCATCATGGTCTCTTGCATCGGCTGGGTCGATCGTAATCAAGGGTATATTACGAAGATCTGTGCGTTTGCCAAGTGTTACCGGTTTTGCGTTTTTTGCAGCTTCTTCAACCTGCGTGGGAAACTCATATGGTATATCATGGGTATGAATGGCAATCATGCTTATGGATCGAGCAGATGATACATCTCCTAAACGTTCTTTAACACGAGCGCGTTTAGGGCCTTCTCTACGGCGCGAGGAGCGGACAGGCTCTGCGGTTACCAACTCACCGTGTTTGGCGCCGCGTACATCATCCCGGTCAACCCAATATTCATCCCTGTTCTTCTTGTCGACCGGCATAATGCGCCCACCTTCGCCTGTGCCATTGAAAATGCCGAGGATTGCGGACGGCGCAGCCTTGAGGAACTTGATAATTTCTGCACGGTAAAGCGGTGGATCATCTTTTATTGGAATGAGGCGCGCAAGGGCTCTGTCATTTTTACCCATGGCAGGGCCACGGCCACGCTTTTTCTCAGAGATATAGATAGTTGGTGGTGTATCTTCGCCTTCCCAGTTTACAGGGCGGCCAAGAGGGTCGCCGTGCTTATCTATTCCAGCAAATTCAATTACTTGTACGCTAGGCAAGCGATTTGCCGGCCGAAAAGAACGGCGTTCATCAGTCGCTAAAAAGCCTTCTTCCTTAAGTTCACGGAGCATTCTCTTTAAGAGGACTTTATCCTGCCCAGTAACATGAAAAGCGCGAGCTATGTCGCGCTTTGTCACTTTACCTTTGAAATTCTTGATGAATTCAAGAATTTCTTCTCTAGTCGGGAAATTATCCTGGCTTTTATTCGGGGCCAAAGGCTTTCCTTATTGCTTATGCTTCCCTTAGAAGGCTTTTTTCTTAGTTGTTTTCTTAGCGGCAGTTTTTTTAGCTGGAGCCTTTTTTGTGGCTGCTTTCTTCTTGGCTGGCTTTTTCTTAGCAGCCTTTGCCGCTA
>JBFOLV010000280.1:0-2742 GCA_040830325.1 Kordiimonas sp.
AACGGTTCTAGGCAAAATACCTTTGATTGATAGATATTGGGCAGCAAACGCTATCATTAGGATAGCCCCCCACAAGGTCAGGTGGATACCATCAACGCCCATCCGTTGACGTCCTGCCTGCATCATACTCCGTATAAAAGCTAGATCATCTTCAGGGTTTCTAGCGGTATTTTCTTCTTCTGTATCAGGAGTATTCACTGACATTGTTGGCCCTCAATGATTGTTTTATCAAAATACTTTGTTTTTCAAAGTACATGTTGCGTTTTAAAAGTCAATAGATTCAGTCTGAGAGACAAGGCGGATAACAGCTAACAAGGCGTTTAAAAGCTATTCAGCTTCCGGGGGCGTGACTACCACTTTTCTAGTTACGCCACTTTCCCCGGGGAAGCTTTGAAACAAGGCTTCTGCAAGAAAAGGTACGATTTCAGGTAGTGCTTTTGACCGGGTTTCAGTTTCTGCGCGGCCCTCAAATACTATTTCACCATCTGGTTTACGTAGTTCAAGTGAAAGGATAGCGGTATAATAAGTCCCGGCTACAACGACACTATCGTGGTGGTTATAAAATGGGTCATAAAAGAATGAACCCCAGTACCGTCCGCGCGGCCAACGAACGTCCCAGTACGGATGTGCGAAGGGATTATGGTTATTACGAAGTTTTTCACGACCATCATTGATAGAAACGTCGAAACCAACAATAAGTTCAGGCTTATCTTCACCCGCCTCAACATAACCATAGCTCTTTAGGTGTCCTGCTAGGGCACCTGCGTATTGGCTAAACTCAATACTATCGTATTTATCAGGGTTCATAGGCGTGAGAACAACTTTCTCCCCGCCAGGTGCGTCCATTTCATGAAAGGTCGCGACATTGCTGCGGAATGAACTTGTGCAGGCTCCTAGTGCAACAGCACAGGCCAGAAGTATGGCTTTCTGAAGTACTTTCATGACGCTATCCTTATTACCCAATACGCTATTGCCAATAGTTAATTAGAATATAGCGAGCGCAAGGGGGTGTTCAAGCCTTATCAGTTCACAGTATCAGGAGCGAACTGAACAGGTGCTGAACACGGGTAGGGGGTAGCTTAACTCAGAAAACCGACAGTTTTTTTGATTTCGGCCAGAATAGGTGCTGAAAGATCCTGTGCTTTTTCACCGCCAGTTTTTAGAATACCGTCAATGTAAGCGGGGTCATCCTGAAGTTTGCGCATTGTAGATGTAATGGGAGCAAGCTTATCAACAACGACTTCAGTTAGAGCCTTCTTGAAGTCACCAAAGCCCTTACCTTCAAATTGAGCACAAACAGCGTCACGCTCTATATCTGCGAGGGCGGCATATATACCTACCAAGTTTTTAGCCTCTGGCCGACCGTCAAGAAGCTCGGCCTTGGCAGGAATTAATTCTGCGTCTGTTTTGGCTTTGCGAATTTTTTGTGCAAGCGTATCAGCATCGTCATTGAGGTTGATCCTGCTGAATTCAGATGGATCTGACTTGGACATTTTCTTGCTGCCGTCGCGCAGGCTCATCACACGAGCCCCTTCTGCCAAGATCAGCGGTTCCGTAATTGGGAACAATTCAACACCGAAGTCATTATTGAATTTCTGTGCAATATCGCGTGTGAGTTCCAGATGCTGTTTCTGGTCTTCGCCAACTGGTACGTGCGTAGCTTTGTAAAGTAAGATGTCTGCGGCCATTAGGTTTGGATATACATAAAGGCCAGTGGAAGCATTCTCTCTGTTCTTGCCAGCTTTGTCTTTAAACTGTGTCATACGGTTGAGCCAACCTAAGCGAGCAACGCAATTGAATATCCAGGCAAGTTCAGCATGCCCGGGCACACGGCTTTGGTTGAACAGAATGGATTCTTCAGGGTTAACACCGCTGGCGATGTATGCAGCCGCCGCTTCGCGCACTTGTGCTTGTAAGTCAGCAGGGTCTTGCCACACAGTGATCGCATGCATGTCTACAACACAGAAAATACATTCATAATCACTCTGTAGGCGCGCCCAATTACGGAAGGCACCAAGATAGTTACCAAGATGCATGTTGCCGGAGGGCTGAGCGCCAGAGAAGATGCGATTTTTCACGAGGTGTTCCCCAGAATTACGAACTTACAAAATAATAAATTAGCTAAAAGCCTTGCGCCTTATGGCAATGTGCGCCCCCTGGGTCAAGCGTCATCAAGCCTTAGAGCGTATAAACCCTTTGATATCTGATAGCGAAAAAGTACGCATAACCGCAATTGCTACGATGTATGAAACTACACCACAAATTATGAGCCCACCGAGAGCAGCAATGCGGAGCATGCTTTCTTGCTGGAAGAAATGAGATAATGCTGCAGAGGTATAATAAACTGCGGTACCCATCACGGCGGTTGAAACTATGCACTTTATGAGACGTGCAATGGTCTGTTTCTCGAGGGTTATATGGCCCCTTTTTTTTAGGACTATATAAAGAATAATGGCATTGACCCATGCAGCGATGGCTGTGGCAATTGCGAGGCCTACATGCGCAAAATATTGAATTAGAACAATGTTTAGAACTGTATTTATTACAAGTGACACAACAGCAATCCGCACCGGTGTTTTCGTGTCTTTTCTTGCAAAAAAGCCGGGTGTTAGGGTCTTTGATATTACATAAGCAGGTAGGCCAACGGCATAAACCATTAAGGCAGCTGCACTTGCCTGAACGTCAGCGGCGCTAAAGGCTTCACTTTGGAAAAGTGTTGTTAGGATTGGCGCGGCAATCAAT
>JBFOLV010000281.1:0-2782 GCA_040830325.1 Kordiimonas sp.
AACAGTCCCTCTTCCGGCAACCGCCTTCTGCACATCTGAATCCCGTGTCCTAACAAGCTCAATCAAATCAGCGTCCGTTAACACCACTGAGCTTTCAATCATCGGCATAGCAACTTCATCCACATCCTTTGCGAGGGAGGTTGCTATGTCATGAGGCACACCGGGATTATCTTTCAGACTATCTGCAAGTGCATGCCTGACGCGCACTTCGGCATCCTTCAACATGTGCCTAAATATGCTCTCAGCAATCTCACGCTCAGAATCTGTAAGGCTAGCATCACCAAAGGTTGCAGCTACTTTACTCGCTGCAGCGGCTCTATTCTCACCGTTAGGATCTTGAAGTAGCTTAGCGACATCCGCACTGGATAATTTACTATTGTCAGACAAAGGCCCACATCCCGTTACATAAAGTTTACCATACACGCTATGCCAAACTGGTTAACTGCACGTTAAAGTACTCAAGGCATTTTACGCAGCCATCAACCAATTGCACAACAAGTTTAATAGGTTTCCATTGAGCCCAAACCAATTTGCGGCTAGCATGCCCCACATTTTAAACCGGACAAGTAATTTGTCCCAACAAAAAAGCGTTTTTTGTGCAGCTTTTTATCAGCTGCGAGCGTAAAACACGGGGGAGCGTATAATGAAGCGCCTGATGGCTGTGATGGCCACAATCCTTATTTCATCCCAGGCGGTTTGGGCCCAAGGGACAGAAATGACCTTTTCTGACAAAGTGAATGAAATCATGCTGCCGGTGAGTAATGTTATTTCCGGCATAATTCTTTACGGTATACCAATGGACTGGTTAGTCCCTGGCTCACCTCCCCTGCCAATCATTGCTGTTTGGCTCGTTGGTGGTGCTATGTTCTTCTCATTCTACATGGGTTTCCCAAACATTCGCTATTTCAAGCACTCTATCAAGATTGTAAAAGGGACATACGACAACCCTAACGACCCAGGGGAAGTTACGCACTTTCAGGCACTTTCAGCTGCAGTTTCAGGTACAGTTGGCCTTGGTAACATTGCCGGTGTGGCTATCGCCATATCCATCGGTGGTCCTGGTGCAACTTTCTGGATGATCCTAGCTGGTATCTTCGGCATGACGAGCAAGTTCGTCGAATGTACACTCGGTGTTAAATACCGTGAGATTGATGAAAACGGCGTCGTTTCCGGTGGACCAATGTATTACTTGGAAAAGGGCTTGGCGAAACTAGGCCTACCAAATCTTGGTAAAGTTCTTGCTGTGATGGCAGCACTTATCTGTATTGGTGGTGCATACGGTGCTGGGGCCATGTTCCAGGTGAATCAGTCGTCCGCGCAGTTTACGAATGAAATTGCCGCTCTCACAGGTGGCACAGAGAGCTTCTTCTACGGAAAAGGCTGGCTCTTCGGTATTGTGTTTGCATCTGTTGTTGGCTTGGTAATTATCGGTGGCATCCGTAAAATCACGCACGTTACTGAATTCCTCGTGCCAATCATGGCTATTATCTATGTAAGTGCCTCACTTGTAGTAATCCTTGGTCATTTTGACCAAATCCCAGCAGCATTTGGTCAAATTTTCGCCGGTGCGTTTACTGGTGAAGGCGTTCAAGGTGGTATTATCGGCGTGCTTATTCAGGGCTTACGCCGGGCATCCTTCTCCAATGAGGCGGGTTTAGGTTCTGCTTCTATCGCGCACGCAGCTGCCAAAACCAAAGAGCCGGTTTCTGAAGGACTTGTAGCTCTTCTTGAGCCATTCATTGATACAGTCATTATTTGTACAATGACTGCACTCGTCATTATCTTAACGGGCTCTGTTGATAGCTCTGATACCAGCACATCAGCGGGTATTGCGCTTACCTCCAAAGCTTTTGCAACTGTTATCGATTGGTTCCCATATGTTCTGACCGTGGCAGTAATTATGTTTGCCTTCTCAACTTCACTTACATGGTTCTATTATGGCCAGCGTTCGTTCCTTTGGTTATTTGGCAATAACAGACAAGCTGACCTTGCCTTTAAAGTTTCCTATCTAATGATACTTGTTGTTGGCTCAGCTATGTCGCTTGGTCCAGTAATGAATATTGCAGATGCGTTACTACTTGGCATGGGCTTTCCAAACATACTTGGCCTATTCCTTCTTCGTAAGGAAGTTAAAGCGATGCTAGTTGATTATTTCGATCGCATTAAGTCTGGCGCAATCAAGCCATATGCGGAAAGCGAACAACGCTAATTTGCAGCATGCCTCTTGTAAAAGGTTCATGCTACATTAATTAAAAAACACCTATCAATTGGCGGGCCTAGGCCCGCCAATTTTGTACAAGGCAGTATTAAATGGAGTAGGCTGGTGGTGAGCGTAAAGCACTATCTATTTGCAATGACGGTACTAGGATTAACACTACCCCACAGTGCTACAGTATATGCAGATGCAAACGACACCACTTTGTCAGCAGGTGGAAACCCAGAAGCAGGCAGGCGTGTTTTCAATCGCTGTAAAGCCTGTCACAATTTGACAAACTCCGGCAGGTCAAGGTTAGGCCCAAACCTTGGTTCGTTATTTGGTCGCAAAGCTGGAACTACAGAGGGCTATAAATATTCACGTGCTCTGAAAGATTCAGATTTTTCCTGGACAGAGAAAAATCTGAATGAATGGCTTACAAAACCGAATTCATTCCTCCCAGGAAACAAGATGCAGTTTTCTGGTGTACCCAGAGAAAGTGACCGCAAAAACCTAATCGCCTATTTGCGCCAGGCAACGATTTCAAGTAAACAGAATTAAAAAATGGCTGTGAGGGCGATATGATGA
>JBFOLV010000282.1:0-3941 GCA_040830325.1 Kordiimonas sp.
AATGCTCACAATATCGCCTGCTGCAACACCAGCGTCGATGCGCTGAGTGTTTGGTAGTTCGATATCGGGGTTAAACATACCAATAGCACCAACGGCTGGTAGAAAGTCGTTGTATGGGTCTTCTGCATATAGGCGCACTTCAACCGAATGACCGTAAACATTGCCGTTAATTTCATCTTGGCCTAGTGGTAAAGCATAACCTTCGGCGATACGAATTTGCCATTCGACAAGGTCTTCACCTGTAATATATTACGTAACAGGGTGTTCAACTTGCAAACGGGTATTCATTTCCATGAAATAGAAGGGCGCATTGTCCAAACCATTTGCTACATCAACGATGAACTCCACGGTTCCTGCACCAACATAGTTAATTGCCTCAGCTGCCTTAACAGCGGCATCTCCCATTGCGGCTCGCATTTCGTCAGAAAGACCTGGAGCAGGGGCTTCTTCTACAATTTTTTGGTGGCGACGTTGTAGTGAGCAATCGCGTTCATAAAGGTGTACTGCTTTTCCTGTTTGGTCACCAAATACTTGAAGTTCGATATGCCGAGGCACTTCGATAAGCTTTTCAATGAGCAGTTTGCCATTTCCAAACGAGTTTTCGCCTTCACGGCGTGCGGCCTCAATTGCAGCTTTAACATCGTCACCAGCATGGACTTTGCGCATGCCCTTGCCGCCGCCGCCAGCAACGGCTTTGATAAGAACAGGGAAGCCAATGCGCTCTACTTCTGCTGAGAGTGTTTCGATGGATTGGTCGTCACCGTGGTAACCGGGTACAACAGGTACGCCTGCTTCTTCCATAAGGTGTTTGGCTGCACCTTTGAGAGCCATAGCGCGCATGCTCTCGGCTGAGGGGCCTACAAAAATGATGTCATTTGCAGCGCAAGCTTCTGAAAATTCGGGGTTTTCAGATAGAAAGCCATAACCAGGATGAATAGCGTCAGAGCCAGTTAGCTTTGCAGCATCTAATATCTTATTTGCCACTAGATAGCTTTCAGCTGCAGTAGCTGGACCAACACATATAGCTTCATCAGCCATAGCTACATGCATAGCATCAGCATCCGCTTCGGAATATACGGCTACGGTTTTAATGCCCATATTATGACATGTACGCATGACCCGGCAGGCGATCTCGCCGCGGTTAGCAATCAGCAGTTTTCTGATTTTGCGGCTCATTTGTCTGCACTCCAATTTGGTTTGCGTTTTTCAAGAAAGGCAGTAAGCCCTTCTTGTCCTTCAGGGCTACCTCGCCGATCAGCAATACGCTGAGCTGTGTCCGTGCGCAGAGTTTCAGTGATTTCTTGTCCTGCGACGGATGCAATCAGGTCTTTGGCGTCAGCTTGTGCGCCTGGTGCGCCAGCTAGAATGTTTTTAATGAGAGCATTGGCTCGGGTGAAAGCCTCTTGTAAAGAAGGAGCGACTTCATGCACCAAGCCAATATTTTTTGCTTCTTCAGCTGTGAAACGTTCAGCTGTAAGGAAGTATCGCCGTGCGGACCGTTCGCCGATTGCTGCTATCACATATGGTGAAATAGTTGCAGGTGTCAGTCCTAGGCGTACTTCGGAAAGTGAGAACATAGAGCCGTAAACACCGATTGCTATGTCGCAGCAGGAGACGAGGCCAACGCCACCGCCAAATGTCGCACCATTTACGATGGCAATGGTTGGTTTAGGGCAGTTGTTTACTGCTGCGAGCATGTCTGACAGGTTTTGTGCGTCTCTCAAGTTTTGCTCATTTGTATAGGAGGCGGCTTCTTTCATCCAGTTAAGGTCTGCGCCTGCTGAAAAGCTCTTTCCTGCTCCGGTTAAAACAATTGCACGTACTTCGTCATTTTCACCAAGCTTGGTGAAGACGTTATTGAGTTCCCAGATAAGGTCATCATTGAAGGCGTTGTGAAGTTCTGGTCGATTGAGTGTGACTGTCGCGACGCCGTTATCTTCAATGGAAGTCAGAAGTGGGTTTGTCATAATTCTACTCCTTACATCCGGAAGATGCCGAATTTTGTCGGCTCAATTGGGGCATTCATTGTTGCGGATAAAGCGAGGCCGAGAACGCGGCGTGTATCAGCGGGATCAATCACTCCGTCGTCCCACAGGCGGGCGCTGGCGTAATAAGGGTGACCTTGTTCCTCGTACATGTCTCGGATGGGTGCTTTGAATTCTTCTTCTTCGTCAGCGCTCCATTCCTGACCGCGCGCTTCCATGCCGTCCCGCTTGACGGTTGCCATAACGCCTGCTGCTTGTTCGCCGCCCATGACGGAGATACGGGCATTCGGCCACATCCACAAAAAGCGTGGTTGGTATGCACGGCCGCACATGCCGTAGTTTCCTGCGCCAAAGCTTCCGCCAATTAGGATGGTGAATTTAGGCACATTGGCACAAGCAACCGCTGTTACCATTTTAGCTCCATCGCGGGCGATACCGCCGTTTTCGTATTTTTTGCCAACCATGAAGCCGGTGATGTTTTGCAAGAACACAAGCGGGATGCCGCGTTGTGCACAAAGTTCAACAAAGTGCGCGCCTTTTAGGGCACTCTCGGAGAAGAGCACGCCGTTGTTGGCTACAATACCGACAGGAAAGCCGTGGATATGCGCGAAACCACAAACGAGTGTTTCACCGTAGAGCTTTTTAAATTCGTCAAATTCACTACCGTCTACGATACGGGCAATAATGTCCCTTACATCGTAGGGCTGACGTGTATCCTTGGGGATGACACCATAAATTTCTTTTGTATCGAATTTTGGCTCGACTGTTTCCTTCTTTTTAACCGGGATTTTTTTCTCGCGGTTAAGGTTCGCAACAGCGCGGCGTGCTAGCGCTAGAGCGTGGTAATCGTCTTTAGCCAAGTGGTCAACAACACCTGATACCCGGGCATGCACATCGCCGCCGCCAAGGTCTTCTGCGTTTACAATCTCACCCGTTGCTGCTTTCACAAGAGGAGGGCCGCCAAGGAAAATTGTACCCTGATTTTGTACAATTATACTTTCGTCTGCCATGGCTGGTACGTAGGCGCCGCCAGCTGTACAGCTCCCCATAACAACCGCAATCTGCGGAATGCCTTCTGCTGACATGGTTGCCTGATTATAGAAGATGCGTCCAAAGTGTTCCTTGTCAGGGAAAACATCGTCTTGGTTCGGTAGGTTCGCGCCGCCACTATCTACAAGATAGACGCAAGGGAGTTTATTCTCACGTGCAATTTCCTGCGCCCGCAGGTGTTTCTTCACCGTTACTGGATAATAGGTGCCACCTTTGACCGTTGCATCGTTGCAGACAACCATACACTCAATGCCTTCAATGCGACCAACGCCGGCAATAACACCTCCAGCCGGTATGTCGGCATCATACATGCCGTAGGCTGCAAGTTGTGAAATCTCGAGAAACGGTGAGCCTGGGTCTAAAAGGTTGGCAACACGATCACGAGGCAATAATTTGCCGCGCGCTAAATGTTTTTCACGCGCACGTTCATGGCCGCCGAGTGAAATTGTTGCAATTTTTTCTTTTAAGTCATCAACTTGGGCCTGCATATGGGCGGAATTCGCCTCAAATGCATCACTTCCAACAATGGCGCTGGATTGAAGCACAGTCATGAATTGTTTCTCCTGACAAGATGGCGTTCACTTCCCATGAACGCGGTAGCATCGAAGCTTGGCTGGCATTTTACAGTTTCACATGGTATCGGTAAAATTGAAGGTGAAAATGGAATTGATAGATATTGTCTATGATGGATTTGTATTTACTGCGGTATTTTCTGGCAGTTGTTGAAACGGGTAGTTTTACTAGGGCTGCAGACCGGGTTTTCGTTACGCAACCAACGCTTTCCGCGGGTATTAAAAAGCTCGAAGGGCAGGTAGGGCATGTGCTGTTTGAACGCTCAAACAGGCGCGTATTTCTGACAGATGCAGGCACGCGTTTTCTGCCGCGCGCTAAAGCCATTCTTCATGA
>JBFOLV010000283.1:0-7737 GCA_040830325.1 Kordiimonas sp.
CGCCGATAGTTTGTTGAGCGGGACGCGCTGCGATAGGTACTGGCCGCTTTTGTTGCTGTTGCGTCTTCGGTGCAGCTTGCACGGGTGCGGCCGCTTGAACTGAGAAACGATCAACTGGCTCATCGGCTATCGCTTCATCTACTCCCATAGCAATGTGCCATACTAGTAGGGCCGCGGGATCCGTATGGTTGGTCAACTCAGTCGTCATGTAATCAGCCAAAAAGTAGGTTGGTTTTTATATAATATGCCTTGCTAGGGAAGAATTTGCATCGAATTTTTTACAGTTATTTTCTTGATAGATTCCGTTACGGCCAAAAGGCCTTGATTTTACTCAATTGTTTGACCTTTTTCAGGAGTGCAGGCATAAGACTTGAAAGCGTTAAAGACCGGTCCAAGTTAGGGTCAGGCCCAGTATGGTAACTTGGAAGATTGTTTGGATGGCTATATGAGGCCATCCCGTTCTTTAGAATCGGTTGCCATAGGAAGTTAAGAAGGAGTGACACATGGAACGTGAATCCATGGAGTTTGACGTGGTTATTGTTGGTGGTGGACCCGCTGGCCTTTCAGCTGCGATTAGATTGATGCAAATGGCACAAGAAAAAGATCAAGAGTTAATGGTCTGTGTCATTGAAAAAGGTTCTGAGATTGGCGCCCATATTTTATCCGGCGCAGTTGTTGACCCTATTGCTTTGGATGAACTTATTCCCGACTGGAAAGAGAAAGGTGCTCCTCTTAATACGCCTGTTATAGATAATCAGCACTGGATACTATCTGAGAGTGGAAAAACAAATTTCCCGCACTTTATGATGCCTCCGCTTTTGTCTAACGACGGTATGTATACTCTTTCGCTTGGTAATCTATCGCGTTGGCTCGCTGAACAAGCAGAAGCCATGGGGGTTGAAATTTATCCCGGTTTTGCTGGTGCAGAAGTGTTGTACCATGAAGACGGCCGTGTAAAAGGTGTTGCAACAGGTGATATGGGCATCGGTAGTAACGGTGAACCGAAGCCAAGTCATGAACCTGGGATGGAACTTCACGCAAAATACACATTATTTGCTGAGGGTTGCCGCGGCTCTCTCTCAAAGCAATTGGAAAGTAAGTTCAACCTGCGTGAGAATAGCGAACATCAGACTTACGGTATTGGTATAAAAGAACTGTGGGATATTGACCCTGATAAGCATGTTCCTGGCCGTGTAATTCACACGCAGGGGTGGCCGCTGAATGACACTGTGGGTGGTGGTTTTATTTACCATCAGGAAAATAATCAGGTAGCTATCGGTTTTGTTGTTGCTCTTGACTATGACAACCCACATCTGTCCCCATATGATGAAATGCAGAGATATAAAACGCACCCTGCTATTCGTGAAATTCTAGAAGGTGGTCGCCGTGTTGCTTACGGGGCACGTGCGATTAATGAGGGCGGTTTGCAGTCTGTGCCGCAACTTCATTTCCCAGGCGGTGCTCTAATTGGCTGCGCAGCAGGTTTTGTAAATGTGCCGCGCATTAAGGGTAGTCATAATGCGATGAAGTCAGGCATGCTTGCTGCTGAAAGTGCTTTTGAAGCTATAGCTGCTGGTTCTGAAGGTGAGATAGAACTTACCTCTTACGCTGAAGCCTTCAAGAGTAGTTGGATTTACAAAGACTTACACCGCGTGCGTAATGCGCGACCAGCGCTATCAAAATTTGGTATTGCGCTAGGTACGTTGTATTCAGGCTTAGATATGTGGGTAAATAATCTTGGTCTTGGGTTCTTAATGCCATGGACTTTTAAGCATCCGCACGTGGACCATGCGTCCCTTAAAAAAGCTAAGGATTGCAAGCCAATTGATTATCCTAAGCCTGATGGGAAAATTACATTTGATAAGTTATCGTCCGTATTCTTGTCTAATACCAATCACGAAGAAGATCAGCCTAGCCATCTAACGCTTAAAGACGACGCTGTACCTGTTACAGTCAATCTTACAGACTATGATGGGCCGGAGCAGCGTTTTTGTCCAGCTGGTGTCTATGAGTTTATGGGTGAAGACGGTGAAGAGAAAAAGCTGCAAATTAATGCGCAAAACTGTGTGCATTGCAAAACTTGTGATATTAAGGATTATACGCAGAATATTAACTGGGTTGTTCCTGAGGGTGGTGGAGGCCCAAACTACCCGAATATGTAAAGTTTGAATTGGTGAAAATACATAAAGTTTATTCACAGCCGCTGATAGCATGCTTTGCAGCATTTGCCATAAGCGGCTGTGTTACAACCGATCAGAAAACGACTATAGCGCCAGTTGCACCAGCTCTTCACAGTGAATTTGAAGAGATTGATAATGGCCGCAGTTTTTACGGACCATTTTTGGCAGCAACTCAGGCCCAACAAGATAGCAATCACGGGATGTCTGCTCATTTCTATATGCAGGCACTGGATGCTGATCCGTCAAGTCGGTTTGTTGCTGATAGGGCTTTCTTTCAGTTGTTGGTTTCCGGCAGAATGGAAGATGCCGCTTCACTTGCATTAAAAATTAGCCAAGAACCTACGACCGAAGAGGATGACCTCGTTCGTTTGATGTATGTTCTTGAGGCTTTTAAAAGAGAAGACTGGCAAGCGGTTCGGGACCGTATGGATAAGCCGATCAGTCGTGGGTTCGGCTATATAATCTCGCCACTGCTTAAGGCTTGGAGTTATGGCGCTGAGGGTAATTACGCCGGCGCATCGGATATTCTCGCTGAGTTATCGAAGAGTAAGCAGCTAAAACCTCTGGCACAGGAACACAGTGCGTATATTCTCGACTATCTGGATAGAGATATGGAAGCGGCTGTTGAATATGCTGCTTTAACTCATAGTGATGCACCCACATCGTTACAGCCAGCGATAGCCTATGCTTATTTGCTTTATCAGAACGGTGATGAAGATGGTGCGCGGGACTTTCTAGGTAAACAGGCTGTCAGGTTTAAAAATCACGCGTTTCTTCTCCGGGAAGGTAACCGCATTACAGCAGGTGGTAAGCCGACGCAGGCGGTTGCCACACCTCGTGGTGCTGCAAGCATGGTTTTTTATCGTCTGGCGACAGAATTCTCTCAAAGTAATTCTCCTGAAGCTGCTTTAGTTTATTATCGTATCGCAACCTATATCACCCCGGAGGTGACAGATATATACTTTATGCTTGGCTCATTACTTGAACGGTTAGGCAATGTCGACGGTGCCGCAGCAGCCTTGAATGCAGTCCCGCCCAGTAGTCCGCTGCGCAAACTAGCAACGGCCCGGCGCATTGATGTTTTGAGGGGTGGTGGTCGCAATGATCAGGCTGAGGAACTTCTTCGTCGGGGTATTGCTAGAAACCCTACTGATTTTGATATGCTTGTTGGGCTCGCTGATTTGTTGCAGCAGGCCGATAAGTTTGCCGAATCGATCCCTTATTATGATCGAGCGATTGCCTCGGTTGGAAAGCCTAGCCGTCGAGATTGGGTTGTTTATTTTTCTCGTGGTGTATCCTACGAACGTCTAGGGGAATGGGCCAAAGCGGAAAGAGATTTGCAGTCAGCGCTTACATTGAGCCCAGACGAGCCGAGTGTGCTCAATTATCTGGGCTATAGCTGGATCGACCGCGGCCAAAAAATTGCCGAAGCCAAAGCAATGATTGAGCAAGCCGTAGAAGCACGACCTGAGGATGGGTTTATCGTAGATAGTCTCGGTTGGGTTTATTATTTGACCGGAGATTATGCCGAAGCTGTTAGGACGCTTGAAAAGGCTGTTCGTCTAGAGCCTGACGATACGACCATCAATGACCATTTGGGCGACGCATATTGGCAGGTTGGCCGAAAGATAGAAGCGCGTTTCCAGTGGCAACATGCTCTAGATGGTGGTGTTGCGGATGATGAACGTCAAAAAATTCTTGATAAACTTGAGCATGGACTGTCTTTGACTGAACCGGCGAATAGGCCTTCCTAGAACGTTATGGCGCGGTTCAAGCAAGAAAGAGATGGTTCTCTGTCAGTTATTGCACCTGCAAAGGTGAATTTATTTTTGCATGTGACCGGTCAGCGAGTGAATGGCTTTCACGAGCTTGAAAGCTTGTTTGCTTTCACATGTTCTGGAGATGTTCTTCGAATTTCGAGCAGTGATAAGCTCTATCTTAACGTAACTGGTCCATATGCAGACGAACTGTCTAGTTTAGATGACAACCATGATAACTTGGTTTGTAAGGCAGCTCTTTTACTAGCGAAAAGAATAGGAATAGACCCTAACGTTCATATTGAACTCGAAAAGAATTTGCCTGTAGCCTCCGGTATTGGAGGTGGCTCTGCTGATGCAGCCGCAGCGTTACTCGGACTCGTAGAGTTTTGGAATCTGAATATTACTGACACGGAATTAGCTGATATCGCGCTCAATCTTGGTGCGGATGTGCCAGCTTGTCTTCATACAGCACCTCTTTATGTAAGGGGAATTGGCGAACATATATTACTACGGCGGTTACCCAAAGGGTATGGCATTTTACTGGTAAATCCGTTGGAACCAGTTAGCACTCCTGCAGTGTTTAAAACTTTCGCAGAGCAGGGTTCCGCTAGGTTTGATTTAGCGCGAGGTGAAGACTTTTTATGGCCGAATGAAAATGAGGCGTTTATTCATTTTCTAGAAACCAAGACTAGAAATGCTCTTCAAGAACCTGCAGAGAGTTTATCTACAAGTATCTCAGACGTGCTGTCAGCGTTGGCTGAACAGAAGGATAGCCTGTATTCGTCTATGTCAGGTAGTGGCGCTACCTGCTTCGCCTTGTTTGATAGCGAAGCAGCAGCGGATGAAGTAGGGCGAATTATTAAGAAGAAATTCCCTAATTGGTGGGTGAAGGCAGATTCGTTAATCTCTGAATAGGGGATAACTACACGTCATAATGCGAGCGGTACCATCTAACGAAGTTCGGAATACCTACTTCAATAGGGGTTTTTGCGCTAAAGCCAAAGTCTTTCTGTAGTGCGCTAATATCTGCAAATGTGGCTTTGACATCACCAGCTTGCATAGGCTCTAGCTTACGTTCAGCTTTTACTCCGAGGGCATCTTCTAGAACATCAATCATGTGCAATAGTGGCTCCGGCTTGTTATTGCCAATGTTATACACTTTGTGCGGGGCCGGATTTGAGAAGGCATTGTCACCGCTCTGTCGAGGTGGGCCGTCAAGAACAGCAATGATACCTGAAACGATATCATCGATGTAAGTAAAGTCACGGGACATGTCGCCATGATTGAATACCCGAATTGGTTTACCATTTAAAATAGCTTCAGTGAATAACCACAGCGCCATGTCAGGGCGTCCCCATGGGCCGTACACTGTAAAGAAGCGCAGACCTGTTTGTGGTAAACCATAGAGGTGCGCATAGCTTTGGCTGAGTAGTTCGTCAGCGCGTTTGGTCGCAGCATATAAAGACACTGGTGTTTCTACAGGATCGTCGACAGAAAAAGGTAATTTGGTATTGCCGCCATATACGCTGCTGCTGCTTGCGTAGACGAGATGATCAATCGTGTCAGAGTGGCGGCATAGTTCAAGAATATTTGCATGCCCAACAAGGTTAGACTGTATGTATGCACCAGGGTTTTCTATCGAGTAACGAACACCAGCTTGAGCGCCCAAATGAATCACCGATGTAAATGCGATGTCTTTAGTTACAGCATGCAGAGCATTGTTGTCGGCGAAGTCGCAGTGTTTGAAAGAGAACCCTTTTTCTTCTGCGAGTGTTTTCAGGCGTGATTCTTTGAGGGCAGGGTCATAATAATCATTTAAGTTGTCGATACCAACCACAGATTCGCCGCGTGCAAGCAGTGCTTTGCTTACATGCATGCCGATAAATCCAGCTGCGCCAGTTACCAAGATTGCCATTTTATGCTCCTTACTCTCCAAACAGCTTAGTAGAAACAACTAAGGTGACAAGGTTTTTACGAATAATATTAAGGTTTTATGGGCCGATTTCATAAAACATAAAAAAAGCAATAAAAAGGGCTTTACAGGCATGGGTGGTTTCTTTAAAAACCGCTCCACCAGTTGATGGGGCGTCGCCAAGCGGTAAGGCACCGGTTTTTGGTATCGGCATGCGGCGGGTCGAATCCTCCCCCCCCCGCCAACTGAGTATCCCCTAAATTCCAATACATGCTAAAGCAAGCCTTTGCCTTTTGATTTCATTTAGCCCGTATTATCTAAGTCTTTCGTGTTAAAGGCTAGACTTCAGCCGTGTTAGGAATATCCATGTTAAAAGCGCAAATTATCCCCGTTACGGCATTTTCTCAGAACTGCAGTGTCATCTGGTGCGACGAGACAATGGACGGTGCATTTGTTGATCCGGGTGGGGATGTTGATAAGCTGAAAGCTCAAGTTGAGAAGCTAGGTGTTAATATCACAAAAATACTGCTGACACATGGTCACCTTGATCATGCAGGCGGCGCTGCAGACCTCAAAGAACAACTTGGTTTACCAATTATAGGTCCTCATAAGGAGGATAAATTCTGGTTGGATCAGATTGAAGAAAATGCAGCCAATTATGGTATGCCGGGTCTACGTTGTTGTACGCCAGATGAATGGCTCAATGATGGTGATGAAATTGAAGTGGGAAATGAACGGCTCACAGCAATTCACACGCCGGGGCACACGCCAGGTCATGTTGTTTTGTATAACAAAGCACACAAGGTAGCTTTCGTTGGCGATGTGATTTTCAAAGGTTCAATTGGTAGAACCGATTTTCCTCGTGGTGATTTGCCCACTCTGTTGAATGCTATCTCTGAGAAACTTTGGCCTCTTGGCAATGACGTAACATTTGTACCAGGGCATGGGCCGCTTTCAACCTTTGGTGCGGAACGCCAAACGAATCCATATGTTGGTGATCAAGTTCTTGCGGCGCAGAGATAGTCTGCGCCTATGGGCTAACTTACTGTTGGTTTGAGTTCCAGCGATGCGGAATTGATGCAATAGCGAAGGCCTGTTGGTTCTGGTCCATCAGGAAAGACATGGCCCAAGTGGCTTTCGCAATTTGCACAAAGGGCTTCTGTACGAACCATACCGTGGCTTTCATCTTTTTTCTCGGTGATAACTTCAGATGCAACAGCTTGCCAAAAACTGGGCCATCCAGAACCTGAATCATACTTGGTGTCACTATCAAAAAGTGCTGTGTCGCATGCAGCACAGTGATAGATACCTTCTACTTTGCAATCCCAGTATTTGCCGGTAAAGGCTCTCTCTGTGCCGCCACAGCGACACACAGCATATTGTTCAGGCGTCAGTTCTTCACGCCATTCATCATCTGACTTTTTGTGACTATCTGCCATGCCTATTTCACCTCACAAGATAGACAGACCGTATAACGGTTAAGCGGGTCATTTAAGTTCAGTAGTAGGTCAGCCTGTCCTTTTAGATCTAGTGCTTGCTTCATAAGTGGAGATAGGCTCTCGCCAAACTTAGGGGTAATTGTATCCAATCCAACTGTTGAGTTTAGAATGCCTGCAACCATCTGAGCAAAATCATCAGGTTGATCGCGGTAGAAGACAACTGCATAATCTTCAAGTCCGGCGGCATTTGCGGCTGCCTGCACGGCGTCATCAAAACCACCAAGATGATCGATGAGGCCATAGTCTTTTGCGTCAATACCTGCCCAAACACGGCCTTGTGCAATCTTGTCAACAGCTTCAGGCGTCATTGAGCGGCCTTCCGCAACAAGATTGATGAATTGGTTGTAACCAGCCTCAATGGACTGCTGGATGAGGTTCTTGGTTAG
>JBFOLV010000284.1:0-2020 GCA_040830325.1 Kordiimonas sp.
ACGCTGTGAGGCTTTTGCAAAAGCAAACGACTTTGTAACTGTCGGCTCATATCAAGATGTCCTTTCAGGCGGAGGCTATAATGCCCTTCAACATCGCCCTGGCCTTGCAAATGCCATTAGACAAGCTCGCAGTCAGAATTGCCCCATCCTTGTTGCGAAGCTTGACAGACTTTCTCGCAATGTTGCCTTCATCTCTCGCCTTATGGAAGAGAGGGTACCCTTTATTGTCTCGGAACTTGGTCTTGACGTAGATAGCTTTCAGCTTCACCTATGGAGTGCATTGGCTGAGAAAGAACGTCAGCTTATTTCAGAACGCACTAAGGCTGCATTGCAAGCCGCTAAGAAACGAGGCGTGAAGCTAGGCAACCCAATAAACCTCCGCGAAGCCCAGCAAAGGGGACGAATAGCACAAACTCAGAAAGCAGATACCTTTGCCAGAACTATAAGCCCCATCATTGACGAAATCCGGGCTGCAGGTATCAACACACTGTCCGGCATAGCTTCGGCCCTCAATAGACGCGGTATTCCAACTGCACGCGGGGGAAGTTGGGCTGCAACAACAGTAGGTAACGTCATCGCCCGCTTAGCATAGTCTTTTACACGTATAATTAAGAAAAGTCCGAAAACTAAAGCTGGAAACTAGACCCCCACCCATCTCTAAACGTCTAAAAAATTTGAGAAAAACTTCCGAATGACTAGTGCATGTTTTAGCCCGTAGCTTGCTAATAAGAACTCATTGGATCTAAGATTTAATGAAACAAGCTCAACGGTTGGCGTGTTATTGAAATGCAACTTGCATACTACCTACCCAAACCTCTTAAGGATCAGCTCTCCGAGTTTGAAATTCTTCAACCTGAACACTTAGAAGCCTTTTGGAAGAGCCACGCAAAGTTAGTCAGGCTGGGTTTCTCTAATGAGGATGCCGGTGTTTTACTAGTTTCCTTGTCAGTCGTTGATAGCTACAAAGCAGAGTTGCCATCTCTGAAGAATAGAAGAGATCATTTCAAAGAAATTCGTAGGTTTGAGGGGCACGCGCTTTCAGCCCCTCTACGGGCCCGAATAGCCCAAGTTTATAGCAGCCAATATCTAGACCTATATATCAACTTACTATTTCTTTACGCCAAGGCTTTTACCAACAAATCTCTAGTTGATGGGGAATTAGGGGGTGCATTTGAGCCATTCATTGGCGTTGTTGCTGTGCTCGGTGTCACCACGTCAGATACACATGGACCAGAGGTTACGCGCCGCCGAGCAATTCAAGATCGTTTGCGTCGTTTAGAGGCATCTTACCCAAGCGCTAATTTGCAAGAGGCATCACAGGGAGTTTTCAGTGGTTTAAAGCGCCTGTTTTCGGACAGGGTCCGACTCCTGCTAGCCAGTCAAAAAACCTAAAATAGCTAAATCACCAGCTCGTCGGGTGCTGAATTAGTGGCCAGAGCTGGGGCACGCTAATTTCGGAATATGATTGGAGCTAAAAATGCATTTTTGCGACCAAAACACTGAGATAACAGCAGAGCATATATTCCCAGATGCAATAGAGATAAGTTACGGCTTTCCTGTTACTCCCCAGTTTAGAGCTATTAACTTCAGAGATAGCTTTTGCGAGTTTCTAGAACAACGAGATAATATCTCACGAATTAACAGGTCTCGGCGTTTGTTTAGATTAAACTCTACTCTTTACGGTAGCTCGCTAGATTTCCATCTCAAGTTTAACCGTGCATCGAGAAATAAACCTCTTTTTATCACTGCAAAGATAAACCCTGTGAGCATTCACAACCATATTGAGGGGTATCGTCTAAGGCGCTCTATTACGGGCGAACAGCCATTCGTTGCCGCGAACAACTATATTCGGGTTGGTGTGAATAGCCCCTAGATTTCTAGACACCTTGCTTGGTAAAAATGAAGCAAGGAGTTCAAGTATGTCATCAGGTATTCGTTATACGGAAGAGTTCAAGCGTGACGCGGTCGCGCAGGTTGTTGATCGAGGCTATTCTGTGCTGGAGGTAGCCACGCGGCTGGG
>JBFOLV010000285.1:0-3602 GCA_040830325.1 Kordiimonas sp.
AGCATTCATCGCTGAATCAATAGCCGGAGTTGGTGGTCAAATTGTGTACCCAGATGGTTTTCTAAAACATGCTTACTCTGCTGTTAGAGAAGCAGGTGCATTATGTATAGCTGATGAAGTGCAAGTGGGTTTTGGCCGGGTTGGTACTCATATGTGGGCATTTGAACAACAAGGTGTTGTGCCCGATATCGTGACACTGGGTAAGCCGATTGGTAATGGTCACCCAATGGCAGCCGTTGTAACCACTAAAGAAATTGCTGACGCTTTTGCTAATGGCATGGAATATTTCAATTCATTTGGGGGTAACCCGGTTTCTTGTGCAGTTGGTATGGCTGTTTTGGACGTAATTGAAAACGAGAGTTTGCAGGAGAAAGCCCTTAAAACAGGAACATATTTGCTTGAAGGCCTCAAAGAGCTTCAAAAGCAATATAGTGTTATTGGCGATGTTCGGGGGACCGGGCTTTTTGTCGGGATTGAATTGGTTCAAGACAATGAAACTTTAGTCCCTGCAACAGAGGAAGCAAATTGGATTGTGCAATTCTGCCGCGACGAAGGTGTTCTTTTGTCTACAGATGGCCCTTTTGAGAATGTGATCAAAATGAAGCCACCAATGGTTTTTGGTATTGAAGAAGCTGATCAGTTGCTCAGTGTTTTAGCTAAGGCATTTGCGCAACTGATTACAAGGTAAGTGAATGGAAGGGTCTGCCACTAACTCAGGACTCTCTAATACAATTTACGACATCTATTCATTTGCCTTTTTCTGGCCGATGTCGTGGAATTATGTGTTGCGGGGTTAGGTTGAAGAGGAAAAGTGGTGGACGGCATAACTCTTATCTTGCTGTCACTGACGTTTGGCAGTGCCATGATGTCAGTGGTTTTTTTGATAGCTTGGTATTCTTTTGATCGGAAACCCCACGCATTAGCATGGAGTGTCACCTTTGGATTAGCCACTATCCAATGGTTGGGTAACCTTTTAAATAGAACACCAGACTTCTTTCCAAATTTTCTTACATACTGGTTACTAGTTTCTGGCCTGTCATACATTGTTCTCGCAACAGGGTTTTCTGGATATCTGTTACGTGCGGGCTTTAGGGTGCCTGTAAAAAGTCTGTTTGCGGGTGTTTTAATTGCTGAAGGTTTAACATGGTGGTCTGCTTTGCCGGGTGGGCACTATGGTTTCAGTATGGCAATAGGCCCAATTTGCGGCGTAGCTGCAATGGTTGGTGCTATGTGGGCCTTATATAAGACCCCTCTTAAGAAAAATGGTGCCGTAATTGGTGCCATTGTAATGAATGGTTTGTTCGCGTCTGCCCAGGCTACACAGGCTACTATTGGTTTGTTGGCTGGACCTATACGAGACCCAGAAATGTCTGCATTGTATGGGAAGGTTCTATTTCTGACCCTGCCCACAGCGTTCACAGGTTTAGGCTTGTTCATGGTGCTTGTTTTAGCTGCTGATTTGGCAGAGCAAGTACGTGATCTTTCAGCTAAGGAACAAAAAAGACTTAAGGAAAAAGCGGATCAATATTGGGCCACACTACATGATGTTATCGGTGTAATCCCGGAGTTGGTTGCCATTGATGACGGTAAAGGTGTCATCGTTGCCTGTAACGACCAGTTTGCAGCATTTATTGGGGAGGACAAAGACGCCCTTCTTGGTCAGCAGACCAATGATTACTTTATGAAAAACGCGCATCTTTATCATTCCGTTGACGGTGAAGAGGTTGACGAAACTGGGATGCTTGTACCGAAATCACTGCTTAGAGCCCTTAAAACAGGTGATCAGCTTACGGTGCAAATGGCGGATGGTAGAACCTTTGTGGTCGATTGCGCTCCAATAGTATCTGGTGGCAATATCATGGTTGCCCATGATGTTACCGAAATTAAACGCCTGACCCTTCAGCTTGAAGAGGCGATTGCGTCAATGCCACTTGCCTTCGCTTTGTTTGATGACGCTGATACGTTGGTTGCCTGCAATGAGCGGATGGAAGAGCTTTGCCAAGTTGAAAAAGAAGTTCTTGTTCCACAAAAATTGACAGGCCTTCTTGATAATCTATCCAATCAGTTACAATCCATTGATGGTGCTCCCGTATCAACACCGGAAGTTTGGTCGCAGACTGGTGTTTTGAGGGCGGCAGTTAAGTCAGACGCAAGCTTCCTTGGTGAACTCCGTGATGGTCGGTATTTCCAATTCAGTAGCCGTAAGGCGGGGACTGGCGGCTGTGTCTTCTTGGCTAATGATTTGACTAACCATAAGAAAATGGAAACGGAGCTGGAAGGGCAACGAGCAGCCCTGTATCAGAGTGAAAAAATCAACGCTCTGGGAACGTTGCTCGCTGGCGTGGCGCATGAACTCAACAACCCCTTAACCATCGTAGTTGCGAATGCTCATGTTATGTCAATGGTGAGTGAAGATCCTGAGCTAATCGATCGGGTTGAGAAAATTACCGCAGCGGCCGAGAGATGCTCAAAAATCGTCCATTCTTTTCTAGCGATGGCTCGGAAGGGGCAGCAAAGCCACACGTTATTTGACATGTCTGAATGTATTCAAAATACGCTCAATATTGTTGGCTTTGGCTTTAGGCAGGACAATGTGACTCTTGAGTGTGACATAGAGAAAAACTTGCCTTTCTTGAAAGGCGATAGGGACCAGATCGGTCAAGTTGTGCTTAACTTATTGCTGAATGCACAGCAGTCAGTGGCTGAAACTACAGGCCAAAGGCGCATTAGCCTTACCTGCAAATATGAGAAAGCTGAAAACCAAATAGTTTTGTGCGTTAAGGATAATGGCGCAGGTATCGATGAAGAAGTGAAAGCGCGTATATTTGAACCGTTCTTTACTACCAAAGAGGTAGGTAGCGGTACGGGGCTTGGGTTGTTTTTAGTTAAGGGTATTGTTGATAGTCATGAGGGAACAATTGTGGTGCCAGAAAATCATCAAGAAGGGGCTTTGTTTGAGGTTCGCTTACCAGTAGGTGCGGACGAAATTGAAAGCACGAATAAACAGGTTGTTGGCTCATCAGGAGAGAAAGAGATTGAGCCGCAGAATGTGTTGGTGGTTGATGATGAAGAAGATATTCAGCGCGTTCTTAGAGATATTCTTGAGCATCAAGGGCACTCAGTTCACACGGAAACATCTGGCCGAAAAGCCTTAGAATATCTTCAGGATAAATCAGCAGATATTGTCATTACGGACCTTCGAATGCCGGAAATGTCTGGTGATGATATTCATACTGTATTGGAAGTTAAGCAACCAACACTGGCAGCGAACACGATTGTGATGACCGGGGACAACCTGTCTCGTACAGCAAAACAATTCCTGCAATCATTTAGGGGGCCTGTTTTACATAAGCCTTTTTCACCTAAGGATGTAGCAGCAGTTATTCGCAAGTTAGACAATGAGTAGTTATATGGAGTTAGGGTAATAGCTCTCTATCGCAGGCCAGAGCGTACCCTTTGCCCCAAAATGTCTTTATGAGTTTTGGCTCTTTTGCATTCTCTTCGATTTTTTTCCGCAGCCGAGCAATATAGTTATCTATTGCTCGGTCGAAGACATCCATCTCACGGCCTTGTAGGGCGTCCATTAACTGATCTCTCGTGAA
>JBFOLV010000286.1:0-2316 GCA_040830325.1 Kordiimonas sp.
ACCCTCATGTTGATATGGCAGAGACAGGGGCACGTGCCGCTTTTTTGCTGAGTGGCGCCCTGGAGAATGGCGGCCCCATAGCATTGATGCACAAGTTCAAGAAGCCAATTGCCATGACAGACCAATATACAAAAGAAGGTACCCTCCATGCTTTTATGAACTGGCTGAAAACGCGAGATAATAACAGCATAGGAATGCATATTGAATTTGCAGCGGGGTTTCCTCTTGCAGACGTGAAAGACTGTGGCCCTGCACTGATTACTTATGCCGCCTCTGAACTTGCAGCAGATAAACTTTTGAAAGATTCCTTGCGGCACATTATGCCATACATTTCCGCCAAGCCACAAAGATTATATACCGTTGATGAGGCCTATAATCATTATCTGAAAATGGCCGCGAATAGTCCTATCGTTTGGGCAGATGTGCAGGATAACCCAGGGTGTGGTGGCATGGGGAATACGGTGGGTATTCTCCGCTATTTGCTTGCAAGAGGCGTTGACGACTGTTTGCTGGGTGTTCTGAATTGCCCGGAGATAGCAAAAAAAGCGCATGAAACGGGTATTGGCAGGACAATCAAGGTTGATTGGGACACATATGATAAACCGCTGAGGGGCGATGTAACAGTTGAAGCGCTGTCTGACGGCCAGTTTTCAGGTTCTGGCGCTTTTTATCATGGATGTGATTTTGATCTGGGCCTTATGGCCTGTGTGCGTGCTGGTGGTGTGGGGGTAATCGTTTCCTCAAAGCCCCAGCAAGCAGCGGATCGTGCGATGTTCGAACATTTAGGGATAAGGCCTGATGAAGCTCGCTTGCTGGTCCTGAAAAGCGCAGTGCATTTCAGGGCCGATTTTAGCGATATGGCAGCGGCTATTTTTCTTATAAAAGCCGATGGTATGGCCCCTGCTGATCCATTGGAGCTATCGTACAAAAAGGCTTTTGAGGGAAATACAGAGCTGGTCAAACAGTGATGCTGTACTTTCATCTCCAGTAAGAAATCAAGGAAAAATGAACGATTACTCGTTATGTATAATCAAGCCGAAAACTCCCCATATATACCTTTGAAGCCTGACTAAACTATGGTCATCATTATTGATCCATTAGTGTACTTTTTGTCTGATTTAACTGAGAGCCAGCAACAGATCTTGTATCATAAGCTGAATACTTTATGTCATGTCGCAAACAAGATTGGTGTACCAGTTGTTATATCCGCTTTGAAGGAAACTGACAGCACAGCTAGAACTGGATGTTTTTTTGACCAGGAAGGTATTCCTTTGTTTACACGTGCAGTCGCAAACCCATGGGACGATAGAGCTCTAAGAAAGGCAGTTGTGCAGTATGATCCTGCCTACCTTGTTATCGCTGGATTCTGGGGAGAGGTATCACTTAATATGATGGCCATGTCTGCTCTTAGAGATGGACATGAAGTGTTTCTGCTTATGGATTGTTGTCCTGATTTGGAGAGGCCAATATTTGCTAGCCAGCTGGAATATATGGTTCGGGCAACAATTGCACCGGTGACATGGAGACAGGTGATCTTTGAATGGGCGCGGCACCAGCCCTTGATCCTAACTGAAAAACTACTTTCATCTGTACTTGAAGAAACAGCTGCAAAATCTGAACTTATTTCGGCTCTGCAAGTGCAAGATTGACTGCCTCTTTTTCAATCCCATTCTTTTTCAGTTGATTGAAATTGCTTTTCTGATTTTGTAAATCACAATCAATTACATAGTATTTAATGCAACTTTTAAGTGTCTTATTTGTGCCCCATTTCAACGAGAGTGTAAGCCTGTATAGAGTCCTGTTGTGAATCAGTGAGACTTCTGTGACAATTGGGGGCGAAAGGCTGTGCGGATATACAGGCAATTTCTTGGCTCATTGCTGCAGCCAATTGAGGCTTATGATTATATTGGCCACCTGCCCAAGCCGTTGCTTGCGCGGGAGTATATACGCCGCAGTCAACATTACTGGCAGTGCTGGCGGCAGGTAATTGGACAAGTACCTGTTTGTTTAAACCTCAGTAATGGCGCAACCCTCTATCGTGAGTATGGGAAAAAAACACAATATAATCCATGGGGCTTGCGCTTTTTTTGTTGATCCTCGTCTTAATGCCAGAGAAGCTGATGTCTTCTGGCATCCGTATATCTATGGCCAAATTTTGAAAGGTTATGTGTATAATGGACTTGTCTTAAAAAAGTGGACACGACCTTCAACAGACTTAGGAATACTGATTGGAGGAATATATGGCCCACAAGAGACATTCAGCAGACTTCAAACGTGAAGCCGTAAAGCTGGCCCTGACCAGCGGTTTGCCCAGGG
>JBFOLV010000287.1:0-4318 GCA_040830325.1 Kordiimonas sp.
CTAAGTTAAAATAGCAGATAGAATTCCTTCCCAACTTAATTGGTTAGGTCGAAAGAGCCATTCGTCAAGGAATTAGCCCCAAACGGGCACCTAGGAGCAACGAACCTGTATCAATAGTACAACAGTTTCGGCTATTTAGGTTCAATCAGCGCATGCTGAACATACACATCAACGCGATCACGCCCAATGCGACGATCCACGAAAGGTGTTAAATAAGCGCTAACAAGATCCGGGTCGATTGGACGGTTCACATCAAACACCCTGCGGGCCATATCTGTTAAGGCAATATTGAAATCAGACCTGATTTGCGGGACCAAATTGGCAATCTCTTCATAGTCATTGCCTTCATGAAGCACCAAAACAAGCCGGAGATCAACCTGACCCAAGACACGGCCACGCTTCATAAGAGAAAGGTAGAAAGGCGCAAAGGAAATTTTATGCTTACCCTCAGAAGGTATTTCACCCCCTTCACCTTCCTCGGCATCTTGCGCCGTAATCGGCGATGCCAAACAAAAACACATTAAAACTGCCAACCAACGAAATTTCGTCATCATACTGCCTCAGTACTTAAACCGTCGAAAAATTATAATAACAATTAAAAGCTTAACAATCACATTATCACGAAAACTAATTAGCCAGATGTCGACACACCGTAATTGCAAATTAAGACAACTTGTCTCATTAAAAGACATTTTGTTATCTTTAATTGCAACAAAATATCATCAAAAACCAAGACTTTACAAAAAAATACACACAACCAATTGATCTAAAATGATAAATTATAATCTAATGTTTTTGGCACGCCCCTTGTATTGTTATAGATACCTCTCGAGCAGGGGTTGCGGGAATGGGTAATTTATTTACTCGACCCCCAATCGTGCACCTGTTCCCGCGAACCCTGTGAGATGGTTAAAAAGACTTGCTTCAGCAGGTCTTTTTTTATGCACCACTGCCTTGGGCTTCTCTAGATCATCACTTAAACGAACAAACTCACACCAGAAGAGGGCGAACCCGCTTGCAGTCGGGCCAAACCAGTTTGGAAATTCGCGAGCTGCGCCTGCAAATGCGGCGGCACAGTACCTTGATTTGAATTGTTATTCAGCAAATCACGGAACGGATTAAACTCCAAAGAGCGATGCGCTCTTTGCACAGTAGACATTGCGCTATCTATCAAGCCGAGAACATATTTAGCAGTTGTCTTATCTTTAATATGCAGCGCACCTTCAAGCTTAAGGCCAAACACCCCGCCCAAACCTTCATCAGAATTTGACGTTGTCTTATCATCCTTATTGAGGCCGAGAACTTCATCCCTAGGCAACAACCTACCCGCCTTAAGCCCTATACGCGTCAACAAATCCTGACTGCCAGAGCCGGGAATTAAATCAACCGAAACCCCGCCATCTTTTGTGCCAACAGAAATCTTGTCACCCTCTGAAGTGGTGCTCAATTTGATATCCAGCTTACCAATACCAGTAATTCTAAGTTTTCGAGCGATATCCTGAAAAGTATCACCCTCATCCAGAGTAATCTTCTTATTCCGTCCACCGTCTATCGAGATATAGAAATAGTCTCCTGTCCGAGCAGTCGTTTGGTTTGCCACATCTAACGTCTGGTCAATCTCAACAGTACCTTGCGGAAGACCTAACGTCTCTAGTACGGAATTACCTTTATCAGTAAAGGCTACGCCCGAAACACGTGAATGAGATAAGCTTTCACCAAACTGCTCAATATCCTGCAAGGTGCCATCACTTGAAACCTTTGCAACAAATCCATCCGTGGAACCACGCTTAGTCTCGCCTGACAATTCACCCGTTGTGGAGCCCGCCACATAAATCGTTCCATTTTGAACTGTGATGTCCGCTATCTTGTCGGACCCTGAAGTTGACAGATAGGTCGTAAAGTCAGCGCTCAAGCCCGTCGAGTCAGGCAAACTAAAACCACTCAAGAAACCCTCGTGCCCCCCAAGGGTTGAACCATTGACAGTCGCCGCACCGCTCGCATCTAAACTTGTGTTGGTCGTAAAGCCCGCCACATAAACTTTACCGTTAGCATTATCGATAGTAATGCCCTGCACAGCACCAGATGTACCAAGACTACCCAAGCTTACATTGCTTGTCTCATTCGACAGGTCTGAGCCACTAATACGACGCACAACAGCGTTACCATCCTCTTCGACAGCAACAACCAAATTGTCATTAGCATCAACAACAATGCCCTTAATCGCCTCATCAGTTGCGTTATCATAAGTTTGAGAGGCGAGCACCGCTCCATTACTGCCAGATAATTTAAGTATTGTCGCATCCGTTGCAACTGAACTGGCCTCACTAACAGGGATAGATTTTGCGGTATAACCACCCACATAAATATCACCAGAAGAATCAACAGCTACAGAATTAGCGCCAGATTCAGTCAACGCATCCAGTTGGTACCTAAAGACTTCATCACCACGCTTACTGATTTTAGTAACAAACAGGTCGCCATTTGAACTATCCAACTGATCACCCGTTACTGACGTAACCTTAGTGTCGGGATCTGTCGACAACACCACATTTGTTAACGCACTTTTAGTCTGCCCAACTAGAATAACATTGTCGTCAGAGTCAATTGTTAGACCCTGTACAGATGCACTGCTATCAACACCCAACAAACGAGAGAAGACAACATTACCTTCAGTATCAAATTTGGTTAGAAAAACATCCTGATCACTAGCTGTGTTTATCTGATGCCCTAAACTACCTGCGGAAGTACCAACCACATAGATACCACCCTCGCTATCTACAACCACCCTCGAAGCTGCAGTATCAGCATTCACTTTAGAATCGCTATTTATGTTCGTAAGGGAAGAATCGTCAGCGTCATCTGTGGCGCTGGGATCTGTGAACGTCTCACCCTTCGCTTCAGCAGCTTTCTTTGCGGCCTCTAGTGCATCGGCTCGAAACTTATCTCTCTGAGCCTTAAGCGCATCGCTCAAATCGCTATCATCCGTGTCCTTGGTGCGCTCTTTTATATCAGAAGCCTGTAAATCAATGCCCGCAAAGGAGGTTGTGTCATCGGCAGCGAGAGTTCCTGACAACCCATTGAACTCAGAAACCCTGCTCGTTGTAGCGAAACTATCATCCAACTGAGTAACTGCCGACGTTACGTAGAGAGTTGGCTCGGACGAAGCCGCTGAAAACTTAACTTCCTCCGTTAGGGTACCTTCAACTTTCAAGCCGTAGCGCGTAGCGCTTGTGCCACTACCGGTATCTATAGTTTCACTGGCCACCACAAACCTAGTTTGATGCTTGATGTATTCTTCACCCTCATCATCAAGCGCAGTTACTGCTTCAATTTTAGAATTGACCAAATCAGTCACACTTTGAAGCGTCAAATCACCGGAAATTTCACTAAGGTCCACACTAATATCGTCTGTCTCACCGTTTTTGGTGATAGATACAGTAAACACTTCCGTGCCCGTCAAACCCTCCAAAACCTGAGTAGAGCTTGAAGCCACGACAGACCCTCGAAAAGACGTGTCATTCTTACCCGTACGCACGGCAGTTTCTGCTTTATACTCTTTATCACCAAGAAACAGATCAAGCTTATCTAGTTCGGTAGTAGAGAGATAATCCCGTATCTCAGCAAGACCTTTCTGAAATTGCTTATCCAGCCGCTCGAGCGATGCCGTAGAGGTTTTATCATCGGCAGCATATTCTGCGAGCGTCTGCAAATTAGTCAGTGCCCGAAAGAGTGCAAAGGTTGCAGTACGATCCGCATCACCCTTCACTGAATCCAGCAAATCATCTTTAAGGTCGATAAATTTACTAAGCTCACGAACAGCGCGAACCTTCTTGTCCAAAGACTGCGTTTCCTCGGGAACCTGCCACGGCGGAATAACAGCTTCACCGTCATCCCGGCGACCAAAAGACGCACGATCTTCCGCAGACAGAGAATTCAAACTAGATTGCGCCAACTTGGCGCCAATAGAAGCCGAGATAAGTGAGCCACCAAGCCCAATAATTTGCGGCCGAAAGCTCTGCTGGTTAGTAACACCAAACAGGGAAGAAAAGCTAACAGGTGATCCCAAAAAGGCCATTAGTTTAATTCGTGCTTTCTGCTCTCATTACGGCAAAAACTGCCTACTCGGCAACAATTGCCTCACCAAATAACCGAATCATATCAAACGACTCGGATATTACGGCATTTATTTCCGCCCAATTGCAATTGGGCATGAAGTTCCTTAAATGAAATGCAAGGAACATGCTAAGAAACGGCCTTGGCGTTAAGGAGATTAAGTATATGTATGCTCTATTTTGGCTGATTAATACTGCTTTGGATA
>JBFOLV010000288.1:0-2512 GCA_040830325.1 Kordiimonas sp.
CCCGACAGCGCCTGTCGCAAGTTTTGCCATATCGTCCATAAATTTATTTGAAGTCTGCATTGGGTGTTCCTTTAACTATCCTTCAGTTGATATGGGGGAATTAAATACAAAATGCAATGGACGAGTTGCCGCATCTCGATGCCAATCTCTGAATCCACCCTCTTTCACTTGACAGATGGCAGACTGCCCGCATGATGGCGCAAACTTTAAGGAATGATTGAATGCTTGCACTTCTCGCCGCCGGGACACTCAGCTACCCTCAGATAGACCCTATTCTTATTGAAATTGGCCCTTTGGCAATTCGTTGGTACAGCTTGGCCTATATTGGGGGCATTATCTTCGCGTGGTGGTATATTCGCAGGCTTTCAGCGCGCCCAGGCGCGGCTATGTCAGCCCTGCACATTGACGATTTTATCACCTGGGCAGTGTTTGGCATCATTCTAGGTGGCCGCCTAGGGTATGTATTATTCTATAATTTCTCAGCTTACCTATCCGACCCTCTCGCGATTTTAAGACTCTGGGACGGTGGTATGTCATTCCATGGCGGTTTTGCGGGCGTATTTATAAGCGTCATTATCTACTGCCGGAAACACAAATTAGATTTGATGCGCGTAGCAGATGTTATTGCGATCGTTAGCCCCATAGGGTTGCTGACCGGTAGATTAGCCAACTTTATCAATGGTGAGCTTTGGGGGCGCCCTACAGACGTGGCGTGGGCCATGGTCTTCCCATCAGACACCTACGGTGTACCGCGGCACCCAAGCCAATTATATGAAGCGATCGGTGAAGGCCTGATACTATTTCTTGTCCTTCAGTATATGTACCATAAAACACGCATAGCGAAGGATATGCCCGGCGTAATCGCAGGCACATTCATAGCTGGCTACGGGCTAGTACGCCTACTAGTAGAGTTTGTACGGGAGCCTGACGCACATATTGGGCTGGTTGCAGGCATATCACGGGGTCAGATACTTTCTGTTCCAATGTTCCTGCTTGCCGCATGGCTGTTTTCAAAAGGTCTTCGCTATAAAGCTGAAAAAGCCAACAACACCAAGGTCAGCAAATAATGACAACTCCTTTAAAAGAGATATTACTGGAACAAATCGCAGCATCCGGTCCCATCACTATTGCTGACTATATGGCCCAATGCTTAATGCATCCAGAACATGGTTACTATCAAAAAGAGCGTGTTTTTGGCGCGGACGGAGACTTTATTACCGCACCAGAAGTCAGCCAAATGTTCGGTGAGATGCTTGGTCTTTGGCTTGCTGATCGTTGGATTAAGATGGGCAAACCAAACCCAGTGCATCTGATTGAGTTTGGCCCCGGCCGCGGAACTCTAATGGCCGATATACTGAGAGCCGTTGCACCTGTGGAAGATTTCATTGATGCAGTGAAAATTCACTTTGTGGAAACAAGCAAGCAATTGCGTGAACTTCAAAAAGAGCAAGTTCCGAACGCTAAATGGCATGACTCTTCAGCTAGCCTACCGAACGGGCCAAGCCTTATTGTCGCGAACGAGTTCTTTGACGCCTTACCTATCCATCAATTTGAGAAACATAAAGATCAATGGCTAGAGCGCCGTGTAAATGCAGAAGGCGAGAGTTTCACACTTGTTCTCACACCACCTTCCGCCAAGCTAGCGCTTATTCCAGATGAGCTAAAAGATAGTCCTGAAGGTAGTATTCTAGAAGTGTGTCCCGCGGCACTTTCTGTAACGGGTGATATAGCAGACAGAGTATCCAACTACGGCGGCGCGGCGCTCCTCATTGATTATGGATACCGAAAATCTGCTACAGGGGACACCTTCCAAGCCTTGAAGGGGCATGCTTTTGTTGATCCTTTTGCTGAACCAGGCAAAGCTGACATAACAGCTCATGTGGCTTTCGATCAGCTAAAAAAAGCCGCTGACGAAAAAGGCACAAAGACATATGGCCCTGCGGCCCAAGGTATGTTTCTGATGGCGCTAGGTATGGGTACGCGGGCACAGCAGCTCTCCAACGCCATGGACCCAATTGGCCAACAACGCGTCTTATCTGAGCTAAAGCGTTTGACTGCAAGCGATGAGATGGGGACCTTGTTCAAAGTACTCGCAGTTCAACACCCAGACCTTGAAGGTGCGCCCGGTTTCTAAAGCTTAAACGTCGAGTATGTTTGTAGTCATTGATAAGATTAATATCCCAATCTGACCAACTGCCAAACCACCTAGCTTGCAACCGGTGCGGTAAAGCGGTCAGTCAGATTGCAAATAGCGCACCCCAAAGGCGTTTACTATCTAAGACTGGATTATACACCCCTTCCATATTCGCGCTGTGATAGCGAACACACCAAAACAAAATTCGGACAATATTCGTCCGTTTAATAATCTCGAAACATTCAGATATTTTCATCGAAAACACTGATGAGATGTCTTAGTCTCATGAGCCACGCTTCGAAAGAGTATGTATGAGCCAATTAACCAAGTGTCCGTCATTTGCATTTCCACATGCCTTTCTTACCAAAAACGGCGGCG
>JBFOLV010000289.1:0-10059 GCA_040830325.1 Kordiimonas sp.
TCACCGAAAATTTCAGTGTTTTGCGCCCAAGTCAGAACTGTACGTGGGCTCATCACTGTCGAAATATCGCCAGCCATAAAGCCCGTGCGCGATAGGTCAGCAACACGAACCATACCCTCAATCTTCTTGCGACCTTCTTCATTGTCAAAGCCCGGCTCTTTCGCCAGCATGATCTTGGTCTCAGTAGCATGAGGTAGATAGTTAAGCGTGGAAACAATATTCCAACGGTCCATCTGGCCTTGGTTAATCTGCTGCGTACCGTGATAAAGACCAGTAGTGTCGCCTAAACCAACCGTGTTCGCTGTCGCAAAGATGCGGAATGCCGGGTGCGGTCGGATAACGCGATTCTGGTCAAGAAGCGTAAGCTTGCCTTCCACTTCAAGAATACGCTGAATAACAAACATAACGTCCGGACGGCCGGCGTCATATTCATCAAACACAATCGCAGTTGGGCTTTGCAGCGCCCAAGGCAGAATGCCTTCTTGGAACTCAGTAACCTGTTTACCGTCCCGCAAGACGATTGCGTCCTTGCCCACAAGATCAATACGGCTGATATGGCTATCTAGATTCACGCGAATTGTCGGCCAGTTAAGGCGTGCAGCGACTTGCTCAATGTGGGTTGATTTACCCGTACCATGGTACCCTTGCACCATCACACGGCGGTTGTGGCTAAACCCTGCGAGCACAGCTAGCGTCGTGTCGCGGTCAAAAACGTAAGCTTCATCAATGTCAGGCACATGCTCGGTACGCTCAGCAAAAGCAGGCACCTGCATATCAACATCAATTCCAAAGACTTCCCGCACTGAAACCATATTTTCAGGCAAGTTCAAACTCGGCAATTTCTCGGCCGCTGTTGCGGTCATGGGACACCCTCATACAATTTCGCACCAATCATCTTGTTGGCACTTGTCTCAACCTTTAATGATAACCACTCTAAAGAATGACTGTCGTATACTATAGAACCTGAGGCTAAGCTTTTTTCAAGAAAGAATAGCTTGTCACCTACGTTCAAAAAACCGACAGAGTGAACACTTTTCTGAAGCAGATTACTATTAGAAAGTAAGATTAAAATGGGCGAAGTCACTAGGCTGATCGAAAAAAAATTAACTGAGGCACTTTCTCCAACACATTTGGAGATCATAAATGACAGTGACAGCCACCGCGGACACGCCGGCCATGATGGTTCTGGTGAAAGCCATTTTACTGTTGTGATTGAGGCATCAGCCTTCGAAGGCAAAAATCGTGTTGCCATGCAGCGCATGGTTATGGATGCTCTTAAGGAAGAGCTAAAAGGTAAGATTCACGCACTTTCTATTAAAGCCAGTACGCCTAAGTAATCTGAAACCTCCTAACGACCACATCTATAAGGCAAACCACCTTTAACTTGTGAGCGCGTGTAGGCAATACCTGCTGCTGCAATACCAGCCAGGATCAGGCAAGTGATTAAGTCTATTGTTGTAAAGTCAGCCACCAATTTATCTCGCTATCAGTTTTTCTTTTCTAAAGTTTTGCATGCTCCATTTTCATGGAAAATAAGGCCAAAACGTGAAGAAAACATGGAGACTTTGGTGCAATTTTATTCATGTTCTATTCATCTTCTGAGCAAGGGCAGCTATCATAGAGGGGCAGAATATCGATAATAGAACAAGTCAGTAGTCTAGAATTAGATCAGCGCGCCCAAGGCGCACTGATCAATGTTTTGAAACTAAAGCACTCTTTTGCTAAGAGGCAAATGTCGTTGGTGCCTTACCAAGTGGCGGCGCAAATTTTGTGAGATTAATACCTTCTACTGCGGATTTATACTCAGCGATACTCGGCGTACGACCAAGAATGGTAGACAATACTACAACCGGCGTTGATGCTAACAAAGACTCGCCTTTTTTCTCGTCCGAATCTTCCACGACACGACCCTGGAACAAGCGCGTAGAGGTGGCCATTACCGTATCACCCTTAGCGGCTTTTTCCTGATTACCCATGCAAAGGTTACAACCAGGGCGCTCAAGGTACAGAATGTTTTCATATTCAGTACGCGCGTTATTTTTAGGCGCATCATCATCAAATTCAAAACCTGCGTACCTCTGGAGTACTTCCCAGTCGCCTTCTGCCTTTAACTCATCAACAATGTTGTATGTTGGCGGTGCTACGACAAGCGGCGCGCTAAACTTCACTTCGCCGTCTTTTTCGAGGTTTTTGAGCATCTGTGCGATAATTTTCATATCACCTTTGTGCACCATACAAGAACCAACAAAGCCCAAGTCTACTTTCTTGTCACCGCCATAATATGAAACAGGGCGGATAGTGTCGTGCGTATATCGCTTGGATACATCAGCGTTGTTCACATCCGGGTCGGCGATCATAGGCTCAGCTACTTCATCAAGATCAACTACAAACTCTGCAAAATACTTTGCATCCTCATCAGGTGTGAGAGCAGGCGTTTCTCCAGACTTAATCCCAGCGATACGCTTGTCAGCAATATCGATTAGGCCTTGCAGAGTACCCGCCGCATTCTCCATGCCTTTGTCGATCATGATCTGAATACGACTCTTCGCGATCTCAAGCGATTCAATCAGGGTCGCATCCTCAGAAATACAGATCGAAGCTTTTGCTTTCATCTCCGCAGTCCAGTCAGTGAAGGTAAAGGCTTGGTCAGCAAGAAGCGTTCCGATATGCACTTCAATAATCCGACCCTGGAATACGTTTTCACCAAACTTCTTCAGCATCTGCGCTTGGGTTGCATGCACCACATCACGGAAATCCATATGGTCTTGAAGACTTCCTTTGAATGTCACTTTCACTGATTCAGGGATCGGCATAGTTGCCTCACCTGTCGCGAGTGCGAGTGCAACAGTTCCAGAGTCAGCGCCAAAGGCAACGCCCTTTGACATACGTGTGTGGCTATCACCGCCAATAATAACAGCTCGGTCATCAACCGTAATGTCATTCAGTACCTTATGAATAACATCCGTCATGGCATGATATTCGCCCTTAGGGTCACGCGCTGTGATAAGGCCGAACTTATTCATAAAGCTCATAAGCTTTGGGATATTTTTTTGTGCCTTCACATCCCAAACTGATGCCGTGTGACAGCCGGACTGGTACGCACCGTCCACCGTAGGTGAAATAACTGTAGCGGCCATCGCTTCCAGTTCCTGCGACGTCATCAAACCAGTTGTGTCCTGTGAACCAACAATGTTTACTTTCACACGCACATCTGAGCCGGCATGGAGCGCGTTCTCAGAAGAGACACCTACAGCATTTCTGTTGAAGATTTTCTCCACAGCAGTAAGGCCTTGGCCTTCGTGAGAGATTTCTTTGGAAGCCGCGAATACAGCTGGCATATCAGTGCCAAGTGTCGCGGCAGCAAAGTTCTGAAGCTTTTTACCAAACACGATCGCGTAAGAACCACCAGCCTTAATGAACTCAACCTTTTGCGGCGTGAGGGCTGATGAAATATCAACAAGCTCATCGCCTGCCTCATTATAGAGCTTCTGCGTTTTAGTGTTGATCGTAAGCACAGTACCGTTCGCAACTGAATATGTTTGCTCAAGCACAGGGTCGCCGTTCTCGTCCATAACCGTATTGCCGTCAGCATCCAGCTTTTTAACCCAGTTTTTCAGGTCAATACCAATGCCACCGGTCACACCCACCGTTGTGAGAAAGATTGGTGAAATGCCGTTTGTACCGCCAACAATTGGCGCAATATTCACGAATGGAACGTATGGGCTAGCCTGCTTACCTGTCCACAATGCAACATTGTTCACACCAGACATTCTTGATGAACCAACACCCATCGTGCCTTTTTCGGCAACCAACATCACACGCGCATCAGGATGTTGCTTCTGCAGCTCCTGAATTTCAACCTGCGCAGCCTCAGAGATCATACATTTCCCATGAAGTTCACGGTCTGATCTGGAGTGTGCCTGATTACCCGGTGACAATAGATCAGTAGAAACATCACCTTCAGCGGTGATGTAAGTTACAACCTTAATCTCTTCCTCAATATCTGGAAGCTTCGTGAAGAATTCTGCCTTCGCATAGCTTTCTAGGATATCCTTGGCTACCGCGTTGCCCGCCGTATGAGCTGCTGCCAAACGATCAGTGTCAGCCTCATATAGGAAAACTTGAGTTTTAAGAACACCGGCCGCCTGCTCAGCAACAGATGCGTCATCACCAAGGGCTAGATCAAGAAGAGCCTCAACTGACGGTCCACCCTTCATGTGAGACAAAAGTTCAAAGGCAAACTCTGTTGAGATCTCCTCAACTGCCGCAACACCAAGAATAATGTCTTTCAGAAATTTAGCTTTAGCGCCTGCTGCACTCGTGGTGCCCGGCAATGTGTTATAGATAAAGAACTTAAGTGAATCTGCACGATGCTCATTGCCCGTATCTTTGATCTGAGAAATCAGCTCTTCTACAAGGGCACCATCTTCAATGGGCTTAGGATTCAATCCCTGTGTTTTGCGAGTTTCGATCTCATTTAAGTAATTTGTGTATAAACTCATGACGGTCCTGACGAAAATTGTTAGAAGAAGCTTGAAACCCGGACGGCAGAGATGGCTGACGAGCAAGGGAAAAGCGGGCCGGGGCGCATATTATTTCAACAAACTCTTGCTTGCAAGATAGTGCAGCTCGGATAACATCGGTTTTCGTACAAATCTAGCGCTTTTTACGTGCCCTCGGCACATGATGGTGTTTTTAAACCCCTTAATTTGGAGATCTTTGTCTCATGGCATCAGTTGGACAAGACACACTGAAGACACGCCGCACCCTCAATGTTGACGGCAAAGAGTATGATTATTACAGCCTTAAAGCCGCTGCAGAGCAAATTGGCGATGTTTCCCGCCTCCCCTATACCCTTAAAGTTTTGCTCGAAAACCTGCTTCGCCATGAAGACGGCACGAGCGTTAGAACCGCAGACATTCAAGCCATTGCTGATTGGCAAAAAGAGCAAAAAATCTCCCATGAAATTGCATATCGGCCAGCGCGCGTTCTGATGCAAGATTTTACCGGTGTACCAGCGGTTGTTGACCTCGCCGCAATGCGGACTGCGATGGCAGAAATGGGCGGAGACCCTGAACTCATTAACCCACTTGCCCAGTGTGATCTGATCATTGACCACTCCGTAATGGTTGACAAATTTGGGACTGCGCAATCTTTCAAGCAGAATGTTGACCTCGAAATGGAACGTAACGCGGAGCGTTATGAATTCCTCAAATGGGGCCAATCCAGCTTTGACAACTTCAACGCTGTCCCCCCAGGAACGGGCATCTGTCATCAGGTAAACTTGGAATATATCGCCAAAACAGTTTGGACAAACGAAGTGGATGGCCGCACCATTGCCCTGCCTGACACATGTGTTGGCACAGATAGTCATACAACGATGATTAACGGCCTAGCCGTTCTTGGCTGGGGTGTTGGGGGCATTGAAGCAGAAGCTGCTATGCTTGGCCAACCAGTCTCCATGCTGATTCCAGAGGTTGTTGGCTTCAAACTTACCGGCAGCCTTAACGAAGGCATAACAGCAACCGACCTTGTCCTCCGAGTTGTTGAAATGCTCCGTGAACTCGGTGTTGTTGGAAAGTTTGTAGAATTTTACGGTAACGGACTGGATCAACTAACCCTCGCGGATCAAGCAACAATCGCTAACATGGGCCCGGAGTATGGTGCAACATGTGGGTTCTTCCCAATATCGCAACAAACACTTGATTATATGACCTTTACGGGCCGCGACGAAGATACGGTTGCGCTCGTGGAAGCATATGCAAAAGAGCAGGGTATGTGGCGGGACGAAAACAGCCCGGATCCTGTGTACACCCAGACACTTGAACTTGATATCTCCACAGTAAAGGCTGCGCTTGCTGGTCCAAGCCGCCCGCAAGACCGTGTTGACCTTGATAACGCCAAAAATGCCTTCATCAATGAGGTGCTAGAAGGCGCAGGCAAAAAAGAAGATGCTGCCGAATATTCAGTTGACGGCGAAGACTATACCCTTACGCACGGCGATTTATGCATTGCGGCAATTACAAGCTGCACAAACACATCAAATCCTAGCGTACTTGTAGCAGCTGGACTTGTGGCAAAGAAAGCAAATGAACTTGGTCTCAACTCTCAGCCTTGGGTCAAAACATCTCTTGCACCAGGCTCACAGGTTGTAACAGATTATCTGGATCGCGCAGGACTAACGGAGCATTTGGACGCACTTGGCTTTAACTTGGTGGGTTATGGCTGCACAACATGCATCGGTAATTCTGGTCCACTTGCAGCGCCAATCTCAAAAACAATCAATGACAACGGGCTTGTCTGCGCCAGCATTCTTTCCGGCAATAGAAACTTTGAAGGCCGGGTGAGCCAAGATCTTAAAGCTTCATACCTTGCGTCACCACCGCTTGTTGTTGCCTATGCCATTGCAGGTTCCATGAAGGTAGATATCACGGCGGAGCCTCTTGGCCAAAGCCGCGACGGCAAAGATGTATTCCTCAAAGACCTATGGCCAACAAACCAAGAAATTCAAGAAGCCATCAACGCAAGCCTGACACGCGAGATGTTCATTGAACGCTATGCAAACGTATTTGACGGCACACCAGAATGGCAGGCTGTCCCTGTTTCAGAAGGCAAAACCTACAGCTGGAACGAGAAAAGTACATACATCCAACACCCACCATACTTTCAAGGCATGAGCCACAAAGCCTCACCAACTGCCAATATTATTGGCGCGCGTCCATTAGCTCTACTAGGTGACAGCATTACAACGGACCATATCTCCCCCGCTGGCGCGATCAAGGCTGACAGTCCCGCTGGCGAATACCTTCAATCCAAGGGAATAGCTAAAGCTGACTTCAACTCTTACGGATCACGGCGCGGCAACCATGAGGTTATGATGCGCGGTACTTTTGCCAACATACGCCTCCGCAACCTTATGGCACCCGGCACAGAGGGTGGCTGGACAACCCATCAACCAAGTGGCGAAGTGACAAGCATTTATGATGCCTCAATGAAATATCAAGCTGCGGGCATACCACTGGTTGTGGTTGGGGGTAAAGAGTACGGCACCGGCTCATCAAGAGACTGGGCGGCAAAAGGCACGATTCTTCTCGGCGTAAAAGCAGTTCTAGTAGAAAGCTTTGAGCGTATTCACCGTTCAAACCTAGTAGGCATGGGCGTGCTGCCTCTCCAGTTTAAAGAATCTGACAGCCGTGAAACTTTAGGCCTGATCGGTACAGAAACATTCGATATCACCGGCGTCTCGGGAAGTATTGAACCACGCCAAGATGTATCTGTGAAAATCAACTATGCAGATGGCACAAGCAAAGACATTATTGTTCTTTGCCGAATCGATACAGAAAACGAAGTCGATTACTATAAGAATGGCGGTATTTTACACTATGTACTTCGCAGGCTCGCTGCCAACTAAAAATCTTTAAAAAGTTAACCAAAAAGGGTGGCCTTCACAGCCACCCTTTTGGTTCCAATGCATACCTCATGAAAAAGCCGCATGAGCGAGGTTGCTTTATCATCACAAAATTTGTAGTCAAAGTTTAGTCAATCACTGAGAAACCGCCTCTGCCTCACACACAGGTGATTAGCAGGTTATAGAAAAGCCCCTTAGTATCTAGTTGTTATGAAAAAACTACTATCCATACTTTTGTTTGTTGCTGCGACTTTCGCTGTACCGGCTTCCTATGCGCAAGATGGGGCAGAAGAAGAACGCCTCACCGTTATTGAGCTTTTCACCAGCCAAGGGTGTTCTAGCTGCCCGCCGGCAGACGCTATCTTAAAAACCATGCGTGATCGCCCCGGCATTCTAACACTTTCGTGGGCTGTTGATTATTGGGACAGGCTGGGATGGGAAGACACGTTTGCCACACACTATAACAGTATGCGCCAAACAGCCTACAATAAGCGTCTGAAACGAGGCGGCGTGTTTACACCTCAGATGATTTTTGACGGACGTGTACAGTGCGTTGGCTCAAAAACTGAAAAGGTCCGTAACGGCGTTGAAAAAGCACGTAAAATTGATAGGCCTTATGCAAAACCAGACCTTACCAAAGCAGGTGACACCGTAACCATAACCTTACCTGCAACTGACGGTATTGAAATGGTTTCAATTCGTATGGTTTGGTATCAAGCAAATGCAATTGTTGAAATTGGTGACGGCGAGAACCAAGGACGCACACTGCATTACACAAATATCGTGCGTGCTACCGAGTTGCTGGACGAATGGGATGGCCGCGAGGATGTGCGCACTGCTAATTACCCTGTTCCCGAGGGCGCTGATCATGTAGCTGTCTTACTTCAAGAAGACTATGGTCACGGGCCTATAGTCGGCGCGGCGACGCTAGCACTCAACGACACGCCGTAGATCACGGAACTTGACTTTCTCTAGCTTTCGGGGCATTTAGCGCCCGGCGATAAGCTTTCAGCTGTAACTTTTCAGTTGAATGGACGAAGTTTCCGCGTGAGTTCACGCAAGCCAATAGAGAGTAACCCCTAACCACTGGGGTTAGTCATGCCCCTACCGGTTAAGGAAAAGGCGTTCCCGCTAATTTTGTAAATAGTTGCCTGCATGGTTTTGCGGGCCCTTAACCGTAGAGTTTAAAATATGACTAGCTTTGAAGCGCTATCTATTAGTGCGCCGATCCTACGTGCGCTCCATAAACTATCTTTTGATAAACCAACCGAGATTCAAGCCGCAGCAATCCCGTGCCTCAAGAATGGTGATGATCTAATCGGTGTAGCCCAAACTGGTGGCGGTAAAACAGCAGCTTTTGTTATTCCAATGCTGGAGCGCCTCGCAAATCACGGTGACAAGCCCAAGCCCGGCATGCCACGCGCGCTTATCTTAGCACCGACACGTGAACTCGCTATCCAGATCACTGACAAAATTAAAGAACTTAGCATGGGTTCACCCGCAAAATGCTGCACAGTTTATGGCGGCACGCCCTACCGTACACAAATTCATATTCTACGCCGAGGCGTAGACATTCTGGTTGCAACGCCAGGTCGCCTTAAAGACCACATGAAGCAAGGTAACATCTACCTTGATGAGGTTGAATATTTTGTTCTTGATGAAGCGGACCGCATGCTAGACATGGGCTTTGTTGATGAAGTTCGCGACATTGCTCGCAAACTACCAACGGGCCATCAGTCTGTTATGTTCTCTGCGACAATGAATGCCCGCATTTCCGAGCTTGCTGCTACACTCCTCAACGAACCGACACGCGTTGAAGTAGCACGAGAAGCTACAATTGCTGACAATTTGCAGCACAGCATCATGTTCGTACCCGGTCACCAAAAGCGTGATTTGCTTCTACACCTTATCGAACGTGAAGAGCCTGAGAAAGCTTTGATCTTTGTACGCACACGCCGAGACGCCGACCAGATTTGCGAGTTTATGGAAGCTGTTGGGTTTAAGGCGGATGCGATCCACGGCGATAAAAAACAAAACATTCGTCAACGTACGATTAATAATTTCAAAGCTGACAAATTCCAGTTCCTTGTAGCAACAGACGTTGCTGCACGTGGTATCGATGTTAAAGACATTACCCACGTATTCAACTTTGACGTACCAGTTGAAGCCGAAAGCTATGTACACCGTATTGGCCGTACAGCGCGCGGTGAAGCACATGGTCGCGCGATCACACTCTGCGGCAAGGGCGAATTACGCCTTCTAAAAGACATCGAATCGATGCTCAAAATGAAGGTTGAAGTAGATTTCGACAATCCATACCCACTACGTTTAGATAAGCCAAAAGCTCAAAACTTCCGCGATAACCGCAAAAGTATAGGTGGTGGAAACAAGCCTTGGGAAAAACGAGCGAAGAAACGCGCTAAGGCTGCAGGTGAAAGTCACTCTGTAGGCCGCCCTGCTAAAAACACCGACCGGAACCGCACAGCAGAAAACCGCAAATCAAACGAAGGCGGCAAACCTTGGCAGAAACGTAAGAACGAGCATGAAGAACGCTCAACAGAAAATAAACCTTGGAAAAAACGCGAAAGTACACAAAGCGACAGACCAACTGGTAAGAAACGCAGTGGCGGCGAACTAGTTGTCGGCACAGA
>JBFOLV010000290.1:0-2978 GCA_040830325.1 Kordiimonas sp.
ATGAACAACTCTACGAATAGAGCTAAAAACAATACCAAGATTGATTGTTTATATGCGCTATTTTTTTTGTGGCCCACAAACCGCTCCCAAGAAATTGCCTATTAGTTATAGCGACCCTATGACCCGTTTATTTTATTGTCCAGCATAAACAAAAAAGGCCGCGCATGCGCGGCCCTTCTATCTGTTTTAGCACATGTCTTTACTGGCAGGCGAGGCACTCTTCATAGTCTGTTGAGCTATTCGCTGCTGCGGCTAGTTCAAGCTGCTCTTGCGTCACCTTTTTGGACTTTGTCGTACCAGTCGCAACGACCTCTGCCCGTGCGATAGACTTAGACCGACAGTACTAAAGGCTCTTCAAACCTTTCTTCCATGCCTGATAGTGAATTTGGTGCAAATCACGTTTGTGCACATCAGCTGGCAGGAAGATATTCACGGACTGCGCCTGTGAGATATACTGAGCACGGTCAGCCGCAAGATCAACAACCCAGCGCTGATCCAGCTCAAACGCGGTTTTAAATACTGCTTTCTCGTCATCACTCAAGAAATCAAGATGCTGAACAGACCCTTCATTCACCGTAATCGATGTCCAAACTTCGTCTGTGTTTTTGCCTTTTTCCTCAAGAAGCTTCGTTAGTGCCTGATTATGCACAATGAAGTTACCTGAGAGCGTTTTTTGATTGTAGCTGTTAGCTGCAATTGGCTCAATGCCAGGGCTTGCGCCGCCACAAATCGTCGAGATTGAAGCTGTTGGTGCAATTGCTGTTTTGTTAGAGAAACGCTCCATCATACCATAATCGGCAGCATCCGGGCATGGCCCGCGCTCGTATGCAAGCATTTCAGACGCCCGATCAACTTCCTTGTTGATATGCTTAAAGATGTTGAAGTTCCATGACTTCGCCATGCTACTTTCAAACGGAATCATATTCTGCTGCAAGAAACTGTGGAAGCCCATCACACCCAGACCAACAGACCGCTCACGCATTGCTGCATAACGTGCTTTCGCCATTTCGTTCGGTGCACGGTCGATAAAGTCCTGTAGAACATTATCGAGGAAACGCATTACATCAGGGATGAAGTCCTTGTTGTTTTTCCACTCTTTATAGTGCTCAAGGTTAAGACTGGAGAGACAACAAACAGCTGTACGCTCATTACCCAAATGATCAAGACCTGTAGGAAGTGTAATTTCCGCGCAAAGGTTAGATGTTTTAACAGTGAGGCCCGCAAGCTTATGGTGCTCAGGCATCTGGTTATTCACCGTGTCAGAATAAATGATGTATGGCTCGCCTGTTTCAACACGGGCAGTCAAGATACGGATCCAGAGAGCGCGGGCAGAAACGGTGCGCACTACATGGCCATCTTTCGGGCTAGTTAGTGCCCATTCTTCATCCTCTTCAACTGCACGCATAAAAGCGTCAGACAAGAGAATACCGTGATGCAAGTTTGGCGTCTTACGGTTTGGGTCACCACCAGTTGGACGGCGCAGTTCAACAAACTCTTCAACTTCAGGGTGACTAACAGGCAGATAAATTGCCGCAGAACCGCGACGCAATGAACCCTGAGAAATTGCAAGTGTTAGGCTATCCATCACTCGCACAAATGGAATGATGCCGCTTGTTTTACCAACGCCGCCAACACCTTCACCAATCGAACGCAGGTTACCCCAGTAGCTACCAATACCGCCACCGCGAGACGCCAACCAAACATTCTCAGTCCAAAGGTCTACGATAGAACCAAGCTTGTCCTGTGCTTCATTAAGGAAACAGCTAATTGGCAAACCACGCTGTGTACCACCATTTGAGAGCACTGGTGTCGCAGGCATAAACCACAAGTTAGAAATATAGTTATAAAGGCGCTGTGAGTGCGCTTTGTCGTCGCCGTAAAATGACGCAACACGCGCAAACAGCTCCTGAAACGTCTCGCCGGGCATCAAATACCGGTCGATCAATGTCGCCTTACCAAAGTCTGTAAGATTTTCATCGCGACTGCGGTCAATTTCAACCGCCCCACCGTGCTCAAAATGGGTGACCTCAAACATAATGCCCTTAACTCCCTTATCCGCTCTAGCCACGCGGTTTCGACTCCTTCACTGCTCACAGAAACAATGCTATTGTGCCTGATGCAGGAACAAAAGTCGAACAGATCAACTTTTTAACAAATTTTTCAGTAACTTATCAGAGCAACTGGCCGTATTCCCCCGTCCGATTCGCTCTGTGTACGCAACGACAATAAGATAAGATCGAAACGGCCATCACGTCAAGATAAAGTATAATTTATTACCAACCCCTACAATATCTTGTAATTTTTCTGCAACACAAACAGCTGCAAATTAGTGCTCAGGGCGCGAATCACCCCAAGAACATCAGCATTTTCAACGATTCGCGGTATGTTTTTGAAAGTTTATGCGGCTAGTTAGCCTCGGCTACCACAAGATTTAGTATCACCATCTAGTGGTACACAAAATAACCCGCCCCACAGAAAGAAACAAGGGGCCCTATAGACCCTTATCACCCATAGCGAGGAACTTCTCACGACGAAGCTCTTTGAGACGCATGCCATCAACACCTGCCATATCTCGCAGGCCATTCTCGAGACCATCACCAAGCATATTCATCGCACGCTCACGGTCACGGTGTGCACCACCAAGTGGTTCGTTAACAATTTCATCAATGACACCGAGCTTCAGCAGATCTTGAGCAGTAATTTTCAGCGCATTAGCAGCCTCTTCGGCCTTTTCATTTGTACGCCAAAGAATTGATGCGCAGCCTTCCGGAGAAATAACAGAATAAATAGCATGCTCCATCATCAGCACTTTGTTTGCTGCTGCAATAGCAACTGCACCACCAGAACCACCCTCACCCACAATGCAGGTAACAATCGGTGTAGTGAGACCAAGATACGCATCAGTAGAACGCGCGATTGCCTCGGCCTGCCCACGCTCCTCAGCGCCAACACCAGGATATGCACCCGATGTATCAACA
>JBFOLV010000291.1:0-2246 GCA_040830325.1 Kordiimonas sp.
CAAAAACAGTGCTATTCTTATTTTCAACGACAGAATTAATGAAAGGAGCAGTGTTATGATTTCATCTTCTCAGAAGCAAGGTCTAGTGATGATAGCCGTTGTAGTAGGGCTAATGACACTGCCGATGCTTTACTAAGACTGAAAAGTCAAAGCCGCAAGATCAAAAAAGGGACGCATTCAGCGTCCCTTTTTCGTTTCTGTTTGATGGGTAGCCGGAGTTGTCACTCACTTGAGCGACAAACAACGACCCTACATGGCTATTTCGCGAGAATATGCAGCACTTTTTCCCAGTGCACGTAGTAAAAGCCCATCGCTATTAACGTAATCAGGGCCATTAGCCACATCGCGGTGCGCCAGATAAAACGGCTACTGCGTGGAGTGAGTTCTTGTTCACACTCATCGCAAGTACGCAAAAACCCAGACTTATCGTCCAACTCAAAATCGTCTTCATGAACAATCTTATTGCGAATGGTGGCGATATAACGCAATTTACTGATTACATCATGAGGCAGGCGCTCCTCACAGCTCGTTACTAGCTGATGCAGACCTTTGCCATCTGCTCGATATTGCTGCCTGAGCAATTTTTCCAAACGTCGTGTGCGTACTACCACGCTTTCAATATCAGACATATCCCTCCCTCCCAACACCAGCGAAATGTGTAAAGCCGTGCTGGCTCATGTCTTTACTTTCGGTTCACTCCATTGTTAACCATCTGTATTAAGAATTCGACAATTGTTAGGTAAATTCAAGTAAAGATTTAACCCTAATTCCACTGCTGTTTGTGTGATATGAGCCTAAAATTCTCTCCAAAACCCACTACGACAGCTTATTTTCTGCGGTTTTTGTGCGATCTTAGTTCCAGCGCATTGGAATAAACGAGGTTTGTATGCCTATCTCTCTCATTCTAGCGGTGGTGCTACTGATTGGCGTCGCCGGTTATCTGTTTGTTTTTATTCAGCAAAAACACACTTTCGGTATCGATGCACCAGAACGAAAAGCCTCGGTCACTATTCTCGATAAGCAAGTGGTTGAGACAGAAGATCCCACACAAGAAGACGAATATTGGATCTACATTCAAAAAGGCGCCTTCGGTCCTAAGCGGGAGTTTCAGATTGGTGTCCACTATTACCACCACCTCAACCCCGGAGACAAAGGGATGTTGACCTATCAAGGTGATAAATTCCTACACTTCGCGTTAAAGCGTTAACAAAAACAACAAACCACTTAGATTTACGTCACTTAGCTGTCGTGATAGCGTTAGCCGTGATAGTTTTAGCAAAGCTAAATCACAGGGACGTAAATCATGAAATTAGCCTCAAGCGTGACACGCAATACCATGCTCGCGTGTTTTGCCATACTCACTTCGGGCTGCAGTGCCGCTTATCAGGGTCGCGTCAATTACGCCGAAGTACACCTTGTCGATTATTTCCAACGTTCAGATGGCGCTGCCGCATTGATCAATGCTATGGACGAGCAAAACATTGACCATGCCTACGTCATGGGCTTGCCAGTAATGAAAAAATGGGATGCTAGTGCGCCGAAAGCGCCCCGTTTTGTCTACGGTGACGATACTCCGGTATACCACTACTCCTTCACCGATGAGATCATCGCACGCGAAGTCGAGTCACTCCCACAAGATAGCCAAGCCAGATTGCATCCATTTATTAGCGGCTTCAACACCACCGACATGAATGCCGCAGAACATATCGAGCGAGAGCTCAACTACCGTCCCGGATTTTGGAAAGGCATAGGAGAAGTGATTACCCGTCATGATCTCCTAACCGCTTTGACTTCCGATGAAAAACCAAGAGCTAATCATCCTGCACTGAGCAAGGTGTATGATCTCGCCGCGCGCCATGATATGCCTGTGATGCTACACACCAATATCACGTCACAAAGAGAAGACAACCCTCTTTATTTACAAGAGCTTGAACAAGCTCTAAACCAACATCCAGACACCCGATTTCTATGGGCGCATGCAGGAACCACGACGACACTGACCAGAACCATCACCATGAAGTTTCTGTACCAGACCGTCGCTGATTTGCTGAGTGAGCACGACAACCTATACATCTTGGCATCATGGAGTTTAATTGAAGTGATGATGCCTCAAGGGCAAATAGACCGCCGCTGGCTATCGCTGATTGAAGCCTATCCAGAGCGATTTATGATCGGCAGCGATGTGGTAGGACAGTTCCAATATCAGGCAGGTGCTCTGGCAGTATGGTCTCCTATCTTGTCAGCAC
>JBFOLV010000292.1:0-3085 GCA_040830325.1 Kordiimonas sp.
GTATCTTGAGTGTGTTTTCAAACTTTTTAAAACGCTGCTCCAACTCCCACTGAAGCTGCGCCTTTCTGCTGCCAGCCAAGAATGCTTCACACTCGCCCGAAGGCTCTGTCATACTTTTAGAATCTAAAACACAGACCTCTGAACCCCAAAGGCTTTCGCCCTCAAGAAAACTATATGTTAGCGCGTTTCTCGATACATACTTAAGCTCAAAGTATGGCACATCGTAGGTTTCATAAAAACGCATATATTCATGCGTCAAATCAATACGAGACACACCTTCATCATCAGTACTTAATGTATAAGGCACATCTAGATCACGGTAGAGCACAATTGGATGATCCTTGCCCGATACGCCAAGAATAACATCATTACTTGTGAGATTTATCTCCACTAGAATATCATCGGCAGCCAGTTTTTTGACCAACTCTTCGCTATCACGCTCATATATCACATCAATAGCATGCCCTAAGCGCTTAGCGTGGCCAATTTCCAGAGCTTCCCACATGTGGAAGCGCAACTGTTTTGGTCGCACAAGTCCCAAGGTTAACTCCCCTGCATGCAAGGTTACGTTCTGCGGACCTAAGTTCTTATAAAGATGGTCTATCATTTTCATATGATAGGTATAGTCGCGCAGCGCCACATGACCATCCTCGGGCGCAACAAGGTTAAGCCCGACCACCATCGGTTCTTCAGCCATAACAGCCCAACCCAGAATAATTTGAGCAAATACATTTTCCGGAGGGAATGACCTTATTACTTGATGAATGAGGCGAATTTCGACGTCACAACCTTCAGCTTCACTATTCTGCTCACAACCTAGAATTCTGTCCTTCTTTGCATGCCCAGCAGCAACCCTTTCTCGAATATTAACAACCAAATCAGGCAAAGCACGGCCAAACGCACCATCCATCAGGGTTTTATAGTCTTCAGCTAAATCACCGGAAAGCACGACCCCTTCTAATAGCGGAAACAACTCTGGCAAAATGAAGGTTTCCATCAGCTCTAGATACAGAATATTTTGATGCCCAGCTCTCGCTGCTACTTCAGCAAGGGCATCCCCAAATCGTTCCGGCTTGGCAGCCATATGAAAAAAAGTCTCAAAAAAATCGTTATGGCCAGACCAGTTCAGCGTCGGCACATAGCTCCGAGTACTCATGGCATTTATTAACTCACGCCGTTTATTGTCATCAGCCTGAGCTGCCGCTGCATCCAACCATCCGCTTTCGGCACAGGTCTCTCCAGTTTTAAACTTTAGAGAAAAACTTTCCATATCTGCACACAAGCCGTCTTCAGCAGCCCATTCTATCCAGCTCTCCGCATATACAGCTCCTTGTAGATGACTATGAATGTCACCACCCTTGGGTAGCGCCTGCATCGCTTGCCTCAACCGCCCGTTTTCACCAGCCCATGTAAGGGCTGCACCAGCCATTCGCGCTTTAAGCGCAGCGTCTTGCCCTATGTCATTTGCTGATAAGTCTGAAAGCGCTATAGCAGCGACAAAGCCACTGAATATGAAGCTAGAAAGAGTTTTCATATTTTTCTCCCTTGATGCTTGCCCTAGAGAAACATACTGCCTAGGCTGCGCTCCTACAGCTCACAGAGAACATACTACGAGGATAGGTTTTGGCGCATGGCTAAACTGTATTTTTATTATTCCGCGATGAACGCAGGCAAGACAACAACCCTCCTTCAATCAAGCTTTAATTACCAAGAACGCGGTATGAACACCATGCTATTTACCGCTGCTATCGATGATCGCTCCGGACTACACAAAATCTCTTCCCGTATTGGCCTAGAAGCTGAAGCACATGTATTTGACGCGAATGTTGACCTTTTTGTCAAGATCGCAGACGCGTTAAAAACAAAACCATTGCATTGTATCCTGATTGATGAGGCGCAATTCCTTACAAGAGATCATGTTTTGCAGCTCGGTTCGGTAGCTGACTCTCTCAAAATACCAGTACTTTGTTACGGCTTAAGAACGGATTTCCAAGCGAACCTATTTGAAGGCAGCAAATGGCTGCTTGCCTTAGCTGATGAACTTCTGGAACTTAAAACCATATGCACCTGCGGCAGTAAAGCCACAATGAACCTGCGCATCGACCAACATGGTAACGCTGTTAAGGAAGGTGAATCTATCGAAATTGGCGGCAACGATCGCTATATCGCATTGTGCAGAAAACACTTCATTGAAAAACTAAACGCACCGACCAGCTCTTAAGCATAAGCTCATACAATCATTATATTTCTGACCATTTGGTCAAGATAAAGAATCCATAGTCATTCGGAACTTATACGGCCATATCACGCCTAAATTGTCCCGTTAATATTCGTTTATATAGATTGTATGGGATGTAAGCCATTTGTGCAGCTAAACCTGTTACATAAATAGCACATAACGCCTTATAGGCGAAAAAACCTCTCGAACTAATTACAATTGAAACAGCTTTTAATTGTTTCTGGTCCGTACTTATTCTTAAATTTTCGAGCATCTTCCAAAAGAGAAGACGCATGCAGGGAAAAGTAAGCATCTGTATTAAGTGTACTTTTTCTGTAGACACAAACTCGGGAGTTAGAAAATGCCCTACCAGCTACAAAATAAAAGAAAAAGCCAGCTTCTGCTGGGCTGCGCTGCACTTGCAGTTGCAACTACATCGCCAAGCGTTGCACAAACAAGCGATATAGAAGAATTCGAAGAAGTTGTTGTTACCGGTTCGCGTATCCGCCAAAATCCTTTGGATGCTCAGAACCCTGTTCAGATTTTAACTGGAGCAGATGTTGATGCTTCTGGTCAGATTGCGATTGGTGACTTTTTGCAACGCCTACCAATTTCAGGCTCAGCAATAAACCGTGCGAACAACGCCGCAGGTAACCTTGGTTTCCCACCAGATCGTTCTTGTATTGGCGCAGGTGCCTCGCAAGTTGACCTTCGTAACTTAGGTGCTACACGCGACCTCGTTCTTGTTGACGGTAAGCGCTGGGTTCGTGGTTCTTCAGCATCTGGTGTTTCTGGAGCTGTCGTCCTTAACACAATCCCAACAGGCATTATCAAAGCTACCGAAGTCCTTCAGGCTGGAGCCTCAAC
>JBFOLV010000293.1:0-6959 GCA_040830325.1 Kordiimonas sp.
ATTTGGTGTTACAAGGCCCGCACGCGCACCTGCTTCAATCGCCATATTACAGAGCGTCATCCGCCCTTCCATTGTAAGCGCCTCAATTACTGGGCCTGCAAATTCAATAACGTGAGCAGTACCGCCACCTGTGCCAATAGCACCAATGATTGCTAGGGCAACGTCCTTTGCTGAACAACCAGCGGTGAGAGTGCCTGTAACACTTACCCGCATGTTCTTTGATTTTTTTAGCTGCAACGTCTGTGTTGCCATAACATGCTCAACTTCTGACGTACCAATACCAAAGGCGAGCGCACCAAAAGCGCCGTGCGTGGATGTATGGCTATCACCGCAAACCATAGTAAGGCCTGGCTGAGTAAAACCTTGCTCTGGGCCCACAACGTGCACAATCCCCTGACGGATATCCTCCATAGGGATATAATCAAGGCCAAACTCTTCAACGTTCGCCTCTAGCGCCGTTAACTGAGCTGTGGACATAGGGTCAGGGTTCGGCAGGTTCCGGTCTTTTGTCGGAACATTATGATCAGGCACAGCAATAATGCTATCTGGGCGGTGTATCTTACGGCCTGCAGCACGCAAACCATCGAATGCTTGTGGGCTTGTCACTTCATGTACCAGATGACGATCAATATACAGGAGGGCAACGCCGTTGCCCCGATCCTCTACAACATGATGATCCCATATCTTATCGTACATGGTTCTTGGCATTGCTTGTGACATCCATATGCTCCAGATAATTCGTTCTATGTTCAGCCTGACAGCCTGCTGTTATACCCCCTAAATGACGGGTATAGTTTGTAGCAGGCATAAAAAAACGAGGGCAAACTTACGTCCGCCCCCGTCTCATATAACCAACCGTAGCGGTTAGCAATAAAATTATATCCTTTTATGGATTTTTGTAATTTTATTGCGCAACTATTATTTGCGGTTAAAGTCTCTCTTCTCAGCGATACGAGCAGATTTACCAGTACGTCCACGTAGATAGTAAAGCTTCGCGCGACGCACTTTACCACGACGAACTACTGTAATGTTTTCAACAACTGGGCCGAAAACAGGGAATACACGCTCAACGCCTTCGCCGTAAGAAATCTTACGTACTGTGAAGTTTGAACTGATGCCTTTGTTTGAACGTGCGATACACACACCTTCAAATGCCTGAATACGCTCACGGTCGCCCTCGCGAACCTTCACGTCTACACGAAGAGTATCACCAGCACCAAATTCTGGTACAGTTTTACCTTCTGTAAGCTTAGCTATCTGTTCTTGTTCTAGCTTTTCAATAATGTTCATTGGTTTACACCTTTTCTTTCTTGTCCCGAACATAGGTCGACCAGAGATCTGGACGGCGTGCTTGGGTTAACTCTTCTCTTTTAGTGTGTCGCCATTCAGCGACTTTTTTGTGGTGCCCACTTGTGAGCACCGGTGGGATCTCGCGCCCTTCCCAAACCGCTGGTCTGGTATAGTGCGGATATTCGAGAAGCCCATTATCAAAACTCTCTTCATCCAGTGTCGCGTTCGCACCCATAATACCGGGTAGCAACCGCACCACCGCGTCTAACATAACCATTGCTGCTGGCTCACCGCCTGACAGCACAAAGTCACCAACGCTAATTTCTTCTACCGCATGAGCCTCAAGAACACGTTCGTCCACGCCTTCGAAGCGACCACACAATATCGTTACACCGCCTGCTTCCTGCCATCTTACCGCGTCAGCCTGCTCAAAGCGGCGCCCGCGGGGGCTCATGTAAACAAGTGGCCATTCAGGCTTCGCATCAGCTTTTGCAGCATCAAATGCTTTACCTAAAATATCAGCACGCATAACCATCCCTGGGCCACCGCCCGCAGGGGTATCGTCAACTGAGCGGTGCTTATCGCTCGAAAAATCGCGAATGTCCAGCGTTTTTAACGCCCACTTTCCTTCTTTCAACCCTTTACCAGCAAGGGATTGACCAAGGGTGCCAGGAAACATCTCTGGAAAGATCGTTAGTAGCTGCGCAGTAAACACGGGATTCATTAATCATCCCCGTCTATATCACGTTCACTTACATGGATTTTTTGCCATTCATCAAAGGCAACCGTAACGGTACCTGAACCGATATCCACCGCTGGAACTAACGTTTTTAGGAATGGTATAAATACTTGCCTACCTAGGTTTTTCACAGGCTCATGTAAAACAAGCTCAAGCAAGTCATCTGAACCGAAGTTTTCAACTGCCCTAACAAAGCCGATTTCTTCGCCATTTTCATCAAGCGCGGTCAAGCCGATAAGGTCAGCTAGATAATATTCATCATCATCTTCATCCGGAAGCGAAGTACGAGACACAAATAACTGAGAACTTTTAAGTGCCTGCGCCTCTTCCGGCGTAGTAACCCCCTCCATGCGCGCGACAAAACCATCCTTTGTGGCACGCACTTTTTTGAGAGACACTAAGGGGCCATTTGGCCCCTTGTGAATTTCTGAATATGAAAAAATTGCATCAGGCCCGTCCGTGAAAGACTTAAGCTTGATGTCACCGCGAACACCGTGAGAGCCAGCGATAGCCCCTACGCAAATCCAATCACCTTCGATGCCGGATTGGCGGCGCTCTTCGCGCCCCTTGATGTCTTGTTCGTTCGCCATCTATCATATCCGGTAAGCTGGCCCCTCCGAAAAGGAGCCATAACAACACTTACTCAGCAGCAGCTTCTTCTGCAGGCGCAGCTTCTGCAGCAGCGGCAGCTTCAGCGGCCTCTTTTGCAGCTTCAGCAGCAGCTTCAGCTTTTTCTTTTTTCTCTTCGATAAGATCGAGAGCTTTCTGACCGGGCTTCGCTTTGTTCGGGTTATTGCGAACTTTTTTCTCAGCCAAACCAGCAGCTTCAAGGAAACGCGCTACACGGTCGGAAGGTTTTGCTCCTTCACCGATCCAGTGCTTCACGCGCTCTTCGTTAAGCTTAACGCGGTTTTCGTCATCTTTGTTAAGCATTGGGTTGTACGTGCCAACTTTTTCAATGTAACGACCATCACGTGGCATGCGGCTGTCTGCCACTACAACACGGTAATAAGGACGCTTCTTTGCACCACCACGTGCGAGACGAATTGCTAGAGCCATTTTATTTTCCTTTCAGAATCCCAAAACTCATTACAGGGATTATTCTCAAGTTAGTGTCTGTTCTATTTGAACAATTTATCAAAACCAGGAGGCATGCCACCGCCCATACCGGGCATTCCCATTCCTCCAGGCAAACTAGGCATACGGCCACCTTTGCCCATCTTGGACATTTTCTTCATCATCTTGGCCATCTGCATATGCATTTTCAGGAGTTTATTCACCTCAGGCACGCCGACACCGGCCCCTGCGGCAATGCGCTTCTTGCGGGATGCATTGATAACCCGCGGCTGTTTGCGCTCACCCTGCGTCATGGAAGAAATAATGGCTTCCTGACGTTTAAAAATTTTATCATCCACACCCTGCTGATCCATTGCGGACTTCATCTTGCCAATACCGGGCAACATATTCAGCACACCCTTCATGCCGCCCATTTTGGACATTTGCTGAAGTTGGGTGCGAAGATCGTCCAGATCGAATTCGCCTTTGGCCATTTTCTTGGCCATTTTCTCAGCGTCTTCTTTCTCAATTGTTTCAGCGGCTTTCTCAACAAGGCTGACAACGTCACCCATACCGAGAATACGGCCTGCAACACGCTCAGGATGAAAATCCTCAAGCGCATCCATTTTCTCGCCAGTACCAGCAAGCTTAATAGGTTTACCAGTAACAGCCCGCATAGAAAGCGCAGCACCACCGCGGCCATCACCGTCCATACGCGTGAGAGCCACACCCGTAATGCCGACTTGTGCGTCAAATTCTTTCGCTACATTCACAGCATCCTGACCGGTAAGGCTATCAGCTACGAGAAGCGTTTCTGCTGGCTGCGTCGCGTCACGAACAGCAACCACTTCTGCCATCAAGCTCTGGTCTACATGCAAGCGGCCCGCTGTATCGAGCATGACAACATCAAAACCCTGAAGTTTTGCTGACTGCATAGCACGGTTAGCGATATCGACAGGCATTTGCCCTTCGATAATAGGCAGCGTTTTAACGCCGATTTGCTCGCCAAGAATTTTAAGCTGTTCTTGTGCAGCAGGACGGCGAACATCAAGTGACGCCATCAATACTTTTTGTTTGTCTTTTTCTGTGAGGCGCTTAGCGATTTTAGCGGTAGTCGTTGTTTTACCCGACCCCTGCAAACCAACCATAAGGATAGCGACAGGTGGTACACCAACTGTGTTGATTGTGCTGGTTTCAGAACCAAGCATGGCAACAAGTTCATCATTAACGATTTTGATAACTTGCTGACCCGGCGTTACAGACTTCAGAACCTCTGCGCCAACTGCTTTCGCAGTAACTTTTTTGATAAAATCTTTTACAACAGGCAGAGCAACATCAGCCTCGAGGAGCGCAACACGTACTTCACACATTGCTTCCGAGACGTCTGATTCCTTCAAAGCGCCGCGACGCTTGAGGCCATCAAAAATGCCACTTAGTCTATCGGAAAGACTATCAAACATATTTTCACTCACTCTCTTAAAAGCGGTTCAAATCCAAATACTTACTTCAAACAACAACACCAAACGAAAACGACACCAGTGGGCGAAACTCGCTGACTGGTGGGCACCTCAGGGCAAACCGTTAAAGGCGCTACTGGCTATCGCTTCATTGAAGAAGTGAGCGCTGTTTATGAAAAAGGAGGCTGAGAGTCAAGGAAATTGGGCATACCACCCACTAGTGCAGGGCTTTCTTTTTCTGCTCATCCAGCACGGATAAAATAACTGAACGGAAATGACTAAAGTCGATTGGTTTACCCACTACAGCCTCAATACCTGCGTTTTTATAGTCCTGTAGGTCATGGTCCCCAGTATTTGCTGTTACCGCTATGATTGGTTGCAGATTACCTGAACGAAGTTTGATAATTTTGGAAGCAGAAAGCCCGTCCAAAATTGGCATTTGGATATCCATGAATATCAGGTCGTAAGGAACCTTTGCCTTGCCAACCGCATCAACAGCCAACTGACCATTGTCTACTAACGTTACTTCAGCACCTAGCTTCTCTAGCATCCTCATAATCACAAGCTGGTTAATATGGTTATCTTCCGCAACTAGCACTTTTAGCTTCCGGTTATCTTCTAGTTCGATAGGCCCTTCTTCGACCACAGGCTTATCTTTCTTTTCCGCTTCTTCGCTCCAAACAGAAAGATCAAGCGATATCGAGAACACAGCCCCTTTATCAACATCGCTTTTTACTTCAACAGCACCCCCCATTAAGGCAACAAACTCTTTTACAATAGACAGCCCGAGCCCCGTACCTGAACGGTTTCGAGTAATCGTCTGATCAAACTGTTGAAACCTATTGAACATTTTCTCAATAGCTTCTGGCGGAATTCCTGGCCCCGTATCTGCAACACGCCACACCGCCTTACCTAGCGTCTTGTCACTTTCTGGCGGTGCCCAGCTCAGCGACACAATAACACCGCCCTCTTCCGTGAATTTCACCGCATTTCCGATCAACTTCGACAAGATCTGCGCTAAGCGTTTCGCGTCAGATTTAACCAATATTGCCGTATCGGGTAGACGTCCCAAGCTAAGAGAAATTTCCTTAGCTTCTGCTTCAGACGCAAACTCATTTACAGCGCGCGAGGTAACCTGAGCCAAGTCAACGCGTTCCTCACTAATTTCCATTTTGCCGGCATCGATCATACCCAGCGCCAACATGTCATTCACAACATTCAACAAATAGTGTGAACTTTTCTGGGCTGTTTCCACCATAAAGCTCTGTTCGTCAGTTAGCTCCGTGTCCTTAAGCAAATCCAACATACCCATAGCACCGGTAAGCGGAGTTCTCAGCTCATGAGTTACGTTCGCGACAAACTGGTCCTTCGCAAGGTTTGCTTGTTCTACCTCTTTCATTTTGGCTTGAATGCTATGAGATGCAGCCACTAACCGACGAGATTTGCGCCGAGTACCATCCAACATACGTGTTGCACGAAACAGCGCGTTATACCTTAGTGTAAAGCCCAGCACGCTAATCAAATTTGAAGCAACCAACAAAAAAGCAAAATGCGCTACATAGTTGCCCGGTATAGTTACTAAAGCCGCAATATAAGCGATCGATGAAAGTGTAAGCATACCAGCAAAGATTGCTGGGGATAACGTCATAAAACCAAATACAAATATGGCAATGACGGCATTCGTCAGTTGGAGCTGATCCTGCGACATGAATATGTGGGTGTAAATTGTAAATAAGCCAAAGAAACCAACGGGTACAAAGGCTATTTGACTATTTTTTTCAGTGATTTTTTTGGCCCTAACAAGACCATACACTAACAACCCAACGACACTTGCCAGCACTGAGGTTGCCACAATAGGCTTAACAATATCGGCAGGGATGAAAGAGAAATGAGCAATACTCAAGAGACCATAATAGCAAGTAACCACCAAGCATATACTGCGTAAATGCCCGAGGTAGATCCTATCAAAGTCCTTTACAATATTACTCTTTACGTCCTTGGCGATACGCCCCATGCAGTTCGCGTCCCAACTGTGTGTTTCCAACGCCCCAATTATGGAAACGATAAAACTTCCATATCCTCTAATATCTTAAACCACAAAATAGCGCCGGATGCTATTCAGTTTTCATAGCGAAACCCAACCACCAAAGCCTATCCTGCTCAAATTTGCTTCACAGACATTCATTTTATGGGTATGCCAAACAGTAATGCTTTAAGGGGAGGAATAAAAGCATGGGTGCAAGAACTAAACTGCGCACTTCTACTGATCGTGCGCTGTATCAAAATATTGGGCTATTTCTTGGCCCCTTGTTGTTTTTACTGGTAACTTTTTCTTCTGCGCCAGAAGGACTTTCCCTAGAAGCATGGAAAACAGTTGCCATCGCCACTTGGATCGCAACATGGTGGGCAACAGAGGC
>JBFOLV010000294.1:0-6909 GCA_040830325.1 Kordiimonas sp.
AATGAAGCTATACACCCATTTTTTTCCGAAAAAGCCGTCATACATTTTCCATGAAGGATCAATTTTCCAAAAGACATGATTATATTCATTTGCCATGTCCAGGATAAGGAGTTTGTCATCTGGGACGGTTGAGACGAGCGCATGCAGGCGTTCTGGCGTCCAGAAAAGCTTGCCGGTTTCATCTTTATGGTAGGGGAAAGTCCAGCCTTGCATAACCCACGTGGCATCAGGGTTAGCTTCGTGAATTGATTGATAAACGGCTGCACCGTAGCCTCTCAGTTCCTCTAGGGCTTCTTCATGGTTTTCGGATAGAGGGGCGTCCATTTCATTAAAGCTGTCCGCCAGATAGTATTCACCCTTTCCGAACTCTTTTTCCCATTCTTCAATATAAAGCTTGCCGATTTTTATAAAGAGGTCACTAGTTGGAGAGAGGATGAAAGCGTTGTTGGCGAGCGGAAGGCCACCGCCCCAGCCTAGCTCTCGGATATCTTCATCCGGAAACAGTCTGCTAATACCTTTTGGAACAAAGCCTGCAAAAGCGTGGACAATTGGACTCATGCCTAGGTCACGCATGCGGTCTAACATCTGGTGTGTAAGCTTGATTTGTTTATCAAAGTAAGTTTTGGGAAGAGGGCCATCCCAACCAGTTAGGTTCCCCATTCGATTCCATGGGAAATGAGCAGGGCCAGAAAAATACTGTGCTGTTTCCTCTTCAGAAAGGCCAAGTTTTTGAAACGTGCGAGCCAAGATTGCTTCATGTGCGCCTCCGATTAGAGGCATATTGAGGCCATGAAGTGCCATCCAGTCTATTTCCTGCTCCCAGCGTTCCCAGTCCCAATAAGCAGTTGTGTAGCCATGCGTTACAACATTGAAATAGTAGCGGTACTGGTAAGGGCTGGACACCTGACGATTGGTGTCCGGTAAGACGGTTGGTAAATTGATATTGGACCCCGACCAGCTTACGAGGCTGTTGGTTTCTTGCTTTAGATAGTCATAAACACCCCGCGTTAGAGCGATGTTTGAATTACCCGTAACTGTGATTTTCTCTCCTGTTTTCTTAAGGGTGTAGGCATCAGGGGTTGATGTGTCTTCGTTTAGATTAAGAATGAACTTATCTAAATTATCTTGGCCAATTGTACGCGCTAAAACACCTGCTGCGGGCAGCTTCGTTTCTTGTGTGTCGCTCACACAGGCGGATAGTGTGATGAATAACAGTAGGGCTAGTAAGTTTAGGGGATTAAGAACGTTCATTCTTCAGCTCATGCCTTTGGTGTGCGAGGTTGCTAGAAGTAAAAAAGAGGAATGCGCACATTCCTCTTTATATTCTTTCAAATCATCAGTCTTTAGAACTTGGCGCGTACACCGATTGAGTAGCGCGGCCCATTCTCAGTAACCTTGAGTGTCTGGTTAGCGAACTCAGCATTTTCAATATAAAGCTGATTGGTGACATTGATGCCTTCAGCAAAGATGGTGAAAGTATCATTGATGTCATAGCTCGCGCTTACATCTAGCTGATAATAGTCATCAACATAGAAGCCATCTGTGTTAGAGCGTGGCTTGTTTCTCAAGAATCGTTCACGGTTATTGTATGCAACACGGAACTGAATTGGTCCTTTTTCGTAGAACAAGATAAAGTTCTGAGAATCACTAAGACCAATAAGCGGTAGTTTTTCGCCTGATGAAGGGTCAGTTGAGGACGAACTATCAACAAATGTCATGTTCGCCATAACCCCTAAGCCATCAAATGGCTCTGGTAGACTGCTAAACATATGCTGTACCGCGATCTCGAGGCCCTTGATTTTCGTACTATCTAGGTTGATAGGGCGAGTGATCAGAAGGTCGTAGTTACCGCTCGGAACAGTTACTGATTCAGCTACTTCCTCGTCACTTAGGTAACCGTCCACATCTTTGTGGAAACCTGCAATACTAAAGTAGCTACCTTCTTGATAGTACCATTCAAGGGACGCATCAAAGTTGCTAGATTTGTATGGACGGAGGAGTGGATTGCTGCCTGACCCTGTGAGTTGACCAACTTCACCGTTGTCGAAACTAGTCAACGGTGACATTTCATCTAGCTCAGGGCGTGTTAGGCTTTTTGACCAAGCAAAACGCGCAATCAAGTCATCTGATAAGTCGAGCTTAGCATTGATGCTAGGCAGGAAGTCGTCATAGGTGTGACCAACCTCAATGTCTCTATAGTCATCAGACATGATGGCGACGCGGCTATCTGGTTGAGTGGAATCTACGTTAATATAATCTAGTAGGAATCGTTGTTGTCCTATCGACGTACTTGTCGCGCTAACGTAACGTAGTCCTGCAACAATGTTCCAAGGCATATCGCCCAAATCACCGGCAAACCTGAAGTCTACATATAAGGATTTCAGTTCTTCATTCACCTTGTATGCGCTTGGGCTTGGTACTGGTAGGTAGCCACCGTTACGCGCAATAATATCGCGTACTGTTGCTTGGTCTTCTTCAGATAACTGAGAGATAGCTGTGTCCGAAGTTAGGAAAGCAAATACGTCATCAGAGTTAAAGGATGTCCAGGACTGAGTTGGTGATCCTGTACCTCCAGATAGGAAGCCATCGGAATCATACGTAAACAAAAGATCCGTCGGGATGCCTACTTTATTGGCGCTGTCACCATAAAGCCATGGCAGTGGGTATTCTGTCTCTAGTTCCGTTTCGCCCAGCGTACGGTCTGAATAGTGGCCACCAAAACCAATCTCAACGAGAGGTCCAGCGTCATCCAATTCATAAGTGTTGTCGAATTTTGCTTCGAGCACTTCATCTTTAACTCTAGTGCCCTGGAGAGAAGCCCAACCAGCTGTAAGAGGTGCTGACTCGTCGACACCGTAGTATGTCATGGTAGGTGTTAGGTCACCCGAGCTGCGGTCATAGGAATAGTTTCCTGGACGACCAATCACAACATCTGACCAGCCTTTTTTAGGGTCATGCTCAGCTTTTGAATAGCTTACATCGAAAACAGCTTGCCAGCTATCGTTCACTTGCCAATCAACGTTGCCGCCGATTTGATACACTTCATTACGTGCATCTGATTGGCGAACTAGGCCTTCAATAGCTGCCCCCTCGAAATCAGCTTTAACAACAGTATTGTTTTCGTCGAGAACCGGGTTCCTGATTGTGCTTGTGGTGAACCAGTGTGGGAATACATCTTCACGGTATTTTACATCAAGGCGCGAGTATAGGCCGTCGAGTGTAATATCTACATTTTCAGTAGGGCGGTACTGAAGTACAAGTGTACCAGCGACACGCTCACGCGTTTCAGTTTTTGCAATCTGATCATAGTTGCGCGGAAAATAAACTTCGCCGTAATCAACACCATCAAGCGGATCAGTTGTTTTATAATAGCGCGCAGTGTTGGCCTGATCGTAGCGGCTTTCACGGTTATAGTAAGAGAAAGAGGCCAGCACACCGAAAGTATCATCTGCGAATGTATTGCTGATAAGGCCAGAGAACTGTGGCTTCATCTTTTTTGTCATGCCGTCATAGAGACCCTTGGCACTGGCAACTGCTTTAAAGCCAGGGAACTGGAAAGGCTTGATCGTCTTGATGTCGACTGTCGCGCCGATGGAACCTTCCTGCAATTTAGCGGACTGAGTTTTGTGCACCTCAGCACCACTAATCAATTCAGGTGCCATAATGTCGAATTTTAGGGCACGTCCGCCACTTGTTGTTGCGAGCCGGCGTCCGTTAAAGAGAATTGAGTTAAACTCAGGCCCCATGCCGCGAACAGTTACCAGTTCACCTTCACCGCCGCTGCGGTCAATAGTTACACCGGTAATACGTTGCAGGGACTCCGCAATGTTTTGGTCTGGGAACTTACCAATATCTTCGGCAGTAATTGCATCAACTACAGTGTCAGCGTTACGTTTTACGCCGACAGAGTTGATTAGGCTGCTCCTAATGCCTGTTACAACAATTTCGTCAAACTCGGTATCAGTGTCTGCTGTGGTCTGTGCCATTACGGTTTGTGCTGGGCTTGCTGCCAGTACAGCCGCAATTGAGCAAGACGCTAGCGCCAGACTTCTCGTGCGATTCATGATTTCCTCCAACGGTGATGCGCCATTATGTGGTGCAAATTTTTATAACATTATTGTAGTTATGTTATGTTTTGGAATAAGTCAATCAGTAAATGTAACCGGTTTCATTCACGTATTGGTGACGTCAAAAATGGAGTGCCAGCAACGACTGGAAATCTGCAATAATAACAATGAACTATGTAGGGAAGCCCTGGAATCTCGGGATATTCCAGTATAGTAATATTAATCATGTTATGAGGAATAATAACATTGAACGTTTTGCAAATGCATTTGTTGCAAGACGGTATTGGTATTTGGTTACTGTGATAGACGGGACCGGTAAATGAGTTGGTTTCATTTACCGGTCTTAAGAAAGCTACTTGGAAGGAGTTTGAGCAAGTAGGTATAAGTGAGCTGCTGACCAGCTGAAGTTTGTAGCACCTTGCATAACACCCGTTTCCGGGTTGTAGTTTTCGCGGATCGGAGCATTGCTTGTTAAGCCTTCGGCGTTCTTGAAGAGCTTATCTATCATTTCGTTAGCTAATTGGTCATGCCCGTAGTTTTTTAAGCCCACTACACCAAAATAGAATTGATCGAGCCAAACGCGACCACGCCAATAGATGTCCGGGTCATAAGCTGGATTACTTAAGCTGGCTGTGGGAAGGGGTATGTGGCTGTTAAACTCATTTTCGTTCGCCATGATCTTAGCAACGGCATCAGCATTTTCCTGTGTTGCTGCAGTTACAAAAAGCGGGGTCCACCCTTCAGGCCCTCTACCGCGCTTTGTTAACAATGAACCAGAACATCCGCTGGGTTTCGGTTCGTCTTCGTCACTGATCTGAACGTCGTAATAATATCCAGTGGTTTCATCGAACATACAGTTGTTAAGATGGTCTTTGATAGTTTTCGCTGTTAGGCGGTAGGATTTGATATCTTCCTCAAAGCCAAGTTCTTTTGCCATCTTCTCAAGTAATGTGGCTTCCAAATACATATAGCTGTTTTGATCAACGCTTTCTTGATTGATGGAGTATCCTGTAGGGCGACCTTTCTCATCATTATTTGTAAAAAAACGTACCGCCCAGTCATTAGATGCAGCTGATATGTCACCGTTTGTTGCCTGCGCCGCATATTCATTTAATTGTTCTGGAGAAATGAACCCAAACCGTGCGGCGTTATCCATGCCGGATTCCCATCCGGCAGCAACTTGAGCACCGCTTCTAAGTTGTTCATAGTCACCTGATTTGAGCAGGTTTTCATAGTACTCGATGCCAACGCAACTATACCAGCCTTCGTTATTTGCAGCGCATGTGCTTGGCAGTTTTTTAGGGTTGCCTTTAAGCCAAAATTTTAACTGTAGGTCACTGGTGTTATGTGCAGGGTCAAGTGTTGCACCATATTCAATGATACCATTTTTATTATGGTCACGGTTGCGGAACCACCATTCGTGATATGCTTTTAACTTGGGATATAGCTCGCCAAGGAAGGCTCGGTCTTCAGTTTTTTGAAAAATCTCCCAAACTGCCCAGCTAGCAAGAGAGGGCTTTGTATTTCGTTCGTTCCAGTTTGGTCCATCGCCGCCGCGAGCGGAATTTTTGTTGTAGAAGATAGTGTCAGGTATCATGCCCGCGTCTTGTGGTCGTATAGGATCATCCGCTTGTATCTGGTAAGCAAACATCGCACGGATATTGTCTTTTGCAATTTCAGGTGCAAAATCCGCCATGGCGAACGCGTGTTTCCAGCTATCCCAGGGCCAAAGACCACTAAAATATTTGAATGTACTGGATGGGGTTACGCCGCCATATTTTATTGCGCCGGCAGCAGAGCGCCAATTGCCAATCAGTGTTTCCATGGCTTTCACGGCTACTTGGGTGCGTGCATCTGTGGTGTCTGTTAGCTTGGCGCGATCTAAGTATGTTTTCCAGCGGCCGTCTGTGTTCTGCATCCACTTAGCAGGGTCGCTTAAAATAACAGGATGATTCAGCAGAACTTTTTTTGCCTCTTCATGGGTGTGTACATAACTGTGAGCCGCATAAAGAGTAATTGAATTGCCTGCTTCTATTTCATGTTTCTGCTTGCTTTTGGCAGAAATTTGACCTCTATCATTCGCTGTTTGTTCAACTGCGGTGTTGCGAGAGATGATATATTGAGCGCCTTCTGAGATAAGCGCTTTACCTCCGTCTCGTACTTCAGAGAACTGGGTTTGGCTCGTCTGGTCGTCAAAAAAGGTCTGTCGTTTCCAGCCTTCTAATATGTCGGATACTCCAACGTTGTTTGAAGCGTTGTCGGACCATAAGTTTGTGAATTGGGTGTCCCAGCGGGGTATTATAGAAACACGGGCTTTCGTAGGGTTTGTTATCTTGGTTTCTATTACGGCTGTGCGGTCTGAAACGAAGCGAAGCGTTGTCGCTACACTCAGAGGTCCGGCCTTGTATGTTTGGGTTAAGCTGCCGGGGGCTGAGCTGCTGACTTCTTCTGAGGTTTTGGCGTTAGAACCGTCAATTGATATAGTTAACTTGTCTACATATGTGCCTGCAAATAGGGGCATTTCTTCCGCAATGATCATCGGACCGCTGAAGTAGCCTACCTTACCGTCAGCAGGGAGGAGATAACCATGCCATGCGCCTTGGTCCATTAAAGGATTGAAACGTTGGTTGTTATAGATATCGAATTGCTCGAAGGCAGATACATCACCCTGACGATCAATAAGATTCTCAAAGTGGTTATCGGCTTTTTGCTCGCTGTTAGAACAAGAGGGAGCAATTAGTAAGGTGCTAATGAGTAGGGCGGCCTTTAGTGCCTGCGGGCCAGATAGGAAGCGCATAACAGGGTTACTCTTTAATTTGTTTTATTTGGATATTTCTAAACT
>JBFOLV010000295.1:0-2170 GCA_040830325.1 Kordiimonas sp.
AACGGGTTAAGTACATCTGGGGTATTGAGGTCTTGCCGGGGAGGCACCCTTACATTGCAGTATGCTGAACAAATCAAACACGAAATGGACAAAATCTATTTTGGCCAACTTCGTGTAATATGCTTGGTAGTAGCGGGTTATTACGGCGTGATTTCTGCGATGCATTTCGTGTTCCTGCCCCCTGACCTTCTTTTACCCGTTGCCAGCACCTCTAGCCTGACCAGCTTATGTTCAGTCCTGCTTTGGTATGTACTGAGAAAACATTGGCTGAAACCAAAACACACCTATGTCGCCTTTGTACCAATCCTATCTTTCGCTCTGGTCACGATATTTTCGCATATATACCTGTCTGGCGAACAGCATCAGCTTACCAATGCGGCCCTATTGCAGTATGGACTAAGCCTTGTAACCCTTAGCAGACGCGTTTTCGCAGTTTTCTCTTTCTTGATAACAGCAGGCTTTATCGCTTCCCTCATTCTCATTCCTGGGGACAATACAGCCCATTTCGGTTTTCTTCTGTTTGCTGTTCTTCTTCTCAGCATCATGGGCTTTGTGCTTCGACACCGTGCTCTGGTCAAGTCAGTGCGCCTTCGTGTTGGCAGCCGTGTAAAGGCCCGCAACCTTGCGACCGCCACACGTGAAGTCCGGGCTAAGATGATCGAGGTACAACAAGCAAATGAAGCACGCGATGTGTTCCTTGCCAACGTAACGCATGAACTAAGAACACCTTTAACAGGCGTTCTTGGAATGTTGGATCTGATGGAAACAACAGGACTGAACAAAGATAAGTCCTTCATGGTCACTACCGCCCGAAAAAGTGCAAACTTCCTATTGAACATCGTCAATGATCTACTGGACTTTTCAAAACTGGAAGCAGGTAAGATGGAGCTCGTGAAAGAGCCAATCAACCTGATCGAAATGACCGAGGACGTCATTGGCACCTTTGAGGCAAACGCCAAGGCCAAAGGCTTGGCTCTATCCTTTCAGGCCACAGAAAACATGCCTATGTGGTTTGATGGGGATCGGAGCCGTATCAACCAAATCCTCCTAAATCTGGTAAGCAATGCAGTAAAATTAACTGATAAAGGTAACGTAATAGTGACCCTCCAGCCAGGGCCTGACTGGACCGTCATCTGGAAAGTTACCGATACAGGCTGCGGCATTCCGGTTTCACAACAGGAGAAACTGTTTAATCGTTTCGAGCAAATGGACTCCAGTGCCACACGTACAACAGGCGGTACAGGCATTGGACTGGCTATCGTGCAAGAACTGATATCCTTGATGGGTGGCACAATATCCGTCAATAGCGCAGAAGGTGAAGGCACATGTTTTGCTGTGGCTTTGCCCTTGACGGAAGTTTCACCGCCAGAACCAGATCAGGTACATATACAAGGAAACGTGTTTCATTCTGCGCCCCAACAAAGCGACATTCATGTTCTGGTTGCAGAAGACAATGAGATAAACCAAATTCTTGTCCAAAAGATTTTAGACAAGCTTGGCATCAGATACACGTTAGTTCCCGACGGCCAACAGGCCGTGGAAGCAGCCACTGCCCCAGACGCGGATTATGCCCTTATCTTTCTTGATGTGCAAATGCCGGTTATGGACGGCATAACCGCCACCAAGATAATAAAAGAAAGAATGGAAACCCCACCGCCAATAGTCGCAATTACTGCCAACACTATGGAGAGTGACATAGATATTTATTTAGCGGCAGGTATGGACGAAGTGATCGGAAAACCAATAAACATCAATAAGTTTAGCGACTGCATAAAGCGCCTAAGCAAAGGCAAACACCCTTGAACCAAACATCTTCACAAAACGCCATCGATATAGAAATCCTTCCTGCCACTGAGTTTGAAACTGTTCTAGGAGACCTCAGTGCCATTTTGCATGGCTGCGTCCAAACCGGTGCCAGTGTTGGGTTTATACTTCCCTTCGATATCAAAGCGGCTGAGAACTTTTGGCGAAACAATATCGAACACGGGTTACTTTCCGGTACCAAGCATTTACTGGTAGCAAAATCCGGTCAGCGCGTTGTCGGAACAGTGCTCCTAGACTGCAACACAATGCCAAATCAGCCCCATCGAGCCGATGTAGCAAAATTGCTTGTTCACCCTGAGTTTCAGCGCCGAGGTATCGCCCGGCGGCTCATGCTTGCGCTGGAAAA
>JBFOLV010000296.1:0-3785 GCA_040830325.1 Kordiimonas sp.
AGCTTGCAATTAACGACCCGTTGGGGGTGGAGCAGATATCATTCATTCACTGACAGGTTAAAGTTTCAACCCGATGAAAATGTAGCTGTTGAGACATTTGATTCTGATAGGAATAGCAGATATTTCGAAGGTGAAGTTGGCGTTGATTGGACGCAACCAATAGGTAGCCATTATAAATGGCGTGTCATTGCACTAGCTTCGGGCCAGCATTGGACAGTGGTCTCGCCATCTGTAATTGAAGACCATGTAAATGAAAGCGATCGGAAAAGTGATTATCGCTATGAACGAAACAAGTTTGAAGGAATTTTCCGGACATTGTTTTCGGATGTTTCAACGTCTAAATTCAAACCGGAATTTGGCGTAGAAATAGCTTATAATAGGGCGGATTTTGATATCGACCTTGTAAGTATTTCAGAAGGTGTGCGTACGCCAGTTGTTCTGCCTGCTTCAGATGTACTTGTGGAAGAATTGCGCGGGGAGGCCTTTGCCAATGCCATTTGGCAAGCTACGTCGGCCTTGAGTTTCGAGGCTGGCATGGCGCTTGAGGTATCCAATATTACAACGAGTGGGAATGCAGGGACAAGCCAAACGCTTTCTTACCTAAAACCTAGTGCTGCCATTGTTTATAGCTTTTCAGACAAATTACAGACCAGATTGTCATATAGCAGAACTGTTGGGCAGCTAGATTTCTCCGACTTTGCAGCATCAGCGGATTTTGAATCAGACCGAGAATTTGGTGGTAACCCTGCCTTGCGCCCGCATCGTTCTTCAAAGCTTTCCGCTACGACTAAATGGTCGTTCGGGAAAGGGGGGGCATTGCAGTTGGATGTATACCATGAACGCCGAAATGGTGTGCTTGAGCAAGTTATTTTGCCATCTGGTGCGTTTGGTATTGGCGCCGCTGGTAATGCAAAAATTAACGGTATTGATGTGTCGCTAACGGCGCCAATTGAGCGTCTGATTCCCGGTGGGCAAGTTGAAGTAATAGCGAAAACAGTCTCGTCAAAATTTGATGATCCTGTAACCGGGATACGGCGGAATCTGACAAATGAGGCCAAGCCTGAGCTTGAGTTTAAGTTTAGGCAGGATATGAAGCGATACCCAGTATCATGGGGTGGTAGTTTCAAGATTAATACCGATGAGACAAACTATTATATTGATGAAATTAGCACGTTCACAGACCGAGATAGGTTTGAAGGCTTTGTCGAAACCACTATCGCTTCGGGTCTTAAAGTGCGGTTTGATTTTGTTAGGGCTGGATCCTATCTGGATAGGCAGTTTTTTGACCCAACACGAGCAGGCAGTTTCTCAGGCAGAGAGGTACATGACCGTAAGGCAGTAAACGCGTTTACGCTTACAGTAAGTGGGCAATTTTAAACATAGGAGGTCCTAAGCTTCCGGAAGGTTAGGGCCCCTGTCTACAGTTTCCTCGTGTATGCCTTATTGGTGCATATAATTTCTGGCGTGAAAAATTCTCAGAATATGCTATGCAAGGTGCCCGAAAGGGTGGGGCATGGCATATGTTTGAGGAGACCGCCCAGTGAAAGGCGTGAATGGGGAAGTAGCATTATGGTAGGTAAACTGCGTGTACTTGCCAGTATTGTCACTTTTACAGTGATTGTTTCGGTAGCGGTTCAATATTCAGCCAGCCAAGCATTTTCTGACGAAGAGAGTAAGCCATTTCAACCATCTGCCAATGTAATGGCTGATGTTGATGATGTCTTGGTGCGGGCAAAGTCCAGCGGGAAACTGGCACTAATCGTCATGGGCGCAAATTGGTGCCACGATAGCCAGGGGTTGCTCGCTCATTTCAAAGAAGAAGAAATGGAAGCCGTTCTTGAACGTCACTATGAGCGATTGCTTGTTGATGTTGGCTTGCTGGATAGTGGTGCGGATGTTAACCGCAGATTCGGTCTGCCAGTGATCTATGGAACGCCAACTGTGTTGATTGTCGATCCAAACAACGAGAGGCTGTTGAATGGGAAAGATATGCAACAGTGGTATAATGCAGCCTCTATTGGGCTTGATGATACTGTAGCCTATTTTGTTTCTAAAACAGTACCAACGGTGCGCCATGCTGCAGTCGCTGATGATATGGTGAATTCGGAAGTTTTGAAAAAGCTTCTCTCGGAGATTGATCGTTTTGAAGCGGAACAAGCTGAACGTATCTATCGCGGTTTTGAAATTGTTGGCCCTATGGTCGCGATGGAGCGCCATGAGCGCCCTAAAAATTTCTATCGCTTATGGGAACAACTGCGCGTGCTTCGCTACAAAATTCCGGATGACCTTGTGACACTTAGGGCAATGGCGCGCCGCCGCGTTGCCCTCGGTGAAACAGATATCGAGCTGGATTTCCCTACTTACCCGCCACTTGAATGGGAAGTTAACTAGCTATTCGACAGGCGTTTGCCCAGCATGAGGTTCATCCAATCTCCTAATATTGAGGATTATTGATAGCCGTTGATATGTTCTGGTAACCATTTTTGAATGGTTACTTCTAGTTCATCGACTTTTACCGGTTTGCTCAAGTGGTCATCCATTCCCGCAGTCAGAGACTTTTCCTTGTCTGTTTCTTGGGCGTTTGCAGTGAGTGCCACGATAGGAACATGACGCATATGTTTTTCTCTTTCGAGAGCACGAATTTGAGCTGTGGCTTCATATCCGTTCATCTCTGGCATCTGGCAATCCATATAGATGATGTCGAAGATGAGAGAGGATGCTAGTTCCACGGCTTCTTTCCCGTTGCCGGCCGGGGTCACCCTGCATCCCATACCTTCCAGAATACGTGTTACCACCATAAGGTTGATGGTGTTGTCTTCTGCGATCAGTACATTGACGTTATTCACGGATAGTTTTTGCTTATCTGGCGCAGCTTGCTCTCTAACACTGTGACGGGTGACGAGCGGTATATCGATATTATCCAGTTTGGCCTGCCAAATGGTGGATAGGATTGCTGGGAATTCCTCCATAAAGATAGGTTTGGCGAGATATCCGGAAAAACCAGCGCTTTTGACGCGCAGGCTGTCTCCTTTTCTTGGGGCAGATGTCATCAGTACTAAACGAACCTCATCCCAACTGCTGTTCTGCCTAACTGCATTGGCTAGGCCCTCCCCATCCATTTCAGGCATGCAGTAATCTGTGATGATCAAGTCAATATGCTGCTTTGCTTTATCTGCTGCTTCAAGGGCTTTTAGTGCCTCCTTAGCTGATTTAACGTGTGTGCAGTTCATCTGTAGGTTCTGCAACTGCTCGCGCACAATAGTGTGTGAAATGTCACAATCATCCACAATAAGGGTGTTTAGGTTATGGAGAATCTTTATATCCTGCCCAATACGTGGTTCGGCTACTTCTGGCGCCTGTTCCAGTTGAATGGTGAACCAGAATGTCGACCCTTCATCTACCTTGCTTTCCACGCCCATTGTGCCGCCCATGAGTGCCGTTAGGTCTTGGCAAATGGACAAGCCGAGGCCTGTTCCACCGAACTTGCGGGTAGTGCTGCTGTCAGCTTGGTCAAATTTATTGAAAATATGGCTTTGTTTGTCCTCTGGGATGCCAATGCCGGTGTCCGTAACTTCAAAGCGGAAATTAGCGTAGCCGTCTTCTGTTTTTTCAGAGAAGGTCGAAAGAAGGATATATCCTTCTACGGTGAACTTAAGGGCGTTGCTGAGCAAGTTTACCAGTATCTGCCGTACACGGCCCGGGTCCCCTTTTACATGTTTTGCTGTACCAGGCTCAAAGCGGAGCAATAGTTCAATGTTATCTTCGTGGCACTTGGGAGCAATAAC
>JBFOLV010000297.1:0-2055 GCA_040830325.1 Kordiimonas sp.
AGCGTATGCTAGGGTCATGGTTTCTTGGATTATAGATTGGGCCAGTAGAGCAAAGGCACGCATGCGTGACCCCTTGTTGTATCTGATTGCAGGCGTGACGCTTATTATCGGCGCAGTAAACGTTAGCACCAAGCTTTCTGATGCTGCGGACTATGGCAGCACATTACCGCTGAGCAATCCAATAACAACCGAATACTCAAGCGCCGCTGCACTCATCCTTATTCTGCCGTGGCTGTTTGCCTTCTTTGACAAACACCCCTTGTCGCTGCAGGGCTGGCAGCGGCATATTGTGCCTTACTTTGCCGCCAGTGTGGCTTTCTCGTTAATGCATGTGTTTCTGATGGTGCTGATGCGCAAAGCCGCTTGGCCCGTTCTGTATGATGTGCCATACGACTTTTTTGCGGGTGGATACGGTGAAATCATCTACGAATACCGAAAAGATGCCATCACCTTCATGCTTTATGCACTTATTGGGGAACTGCAGCGGCAAATACAGTTAGCAAACATAGAAAAAAACAAAGCTACCGACCCCATCACCCTCAAAAGCGGCGCCACAACAATCCTCATTCAACCGGCGGAATTTCTATTCGCCAAAAGTGCTGGCAACTACGCGGAAGTAACTACAACAAGCGGCGAACATCTTGCTCGTGTCACCCTTACGCAGCTGGAAACTAAACTAAAAAACAAAGGCTGCGATGCAATCCGCATTCACCGTTCTTATATAGTCAACCGAGCTACCATCACCGAAACATCGCCCATCGCCGGTGGGGATTTCATGCTCAAACTCAAAAACGGTGAAACACTGCGTGCTTCGCGGCGTTACCGTGCCCAGCTTGGAGACTAAAATATGGACTTCCCGATCCCACCCCTTAAACCACCTTATTATGCAGTCACATTCTCCGCGCGCCTTACCGGTATCGATATGGATGAATATAGCGAGCTTTCAAATGCGCTTCTTGAAAAGGCACAATCCTTGGAAGGGTTTCTCGGGGAAGAAGCACTGCGCACCAATGAGCGCGGGCTCACCATCTCTTACTGGCGGGATACAGACACCATCAAAGCATGGATGAATGACGCCGAGCACATCGCTGCCCGCAAAATCGGCAAAGAAAAATGGTACCGTTCTTTCGTAACACGTGTGGCAAAAGTAGAACGTGATTATGATTTTACGGGAGACTAAAACCTTCGGTCTCAACCCAAACCTATAAACCCTAATTCAGCAATACAAGCATAGTCGATCTAATACATTGTTCCGTCTTCGAGTATTTGGGACAGGAGAATGCCAATGGACAAACCATTCGTCAGCTATGAGAAAAGGCTTAACCGCGTACTCTCATATATCTATGACAATCTTGATGAAGAATTGAGCCTCGATGCGCTCGCCGATATCGCGTGCATGTCACGGTATCACTGGCACCGCGTATTCAAAGCAATGACAGGTGAAACACTTGCGGGCGTCGTGCGCCGATTGAGGTTGAACAAAGCAGCTAATGCCTTGGTTCAGGGCAGTACGCCCGTACGCGGCATTGCCGAACAAGTTGGGTTCAAAAATTTAGCCAGTTTCTCCCGTGCTTTCAAAAAAGCGCACGGTGTCTCACCTAACGAGTTTCGGGAACAAGGCATCGAAACAGAAAACTTGCTGGCATTAAATGAAGGTAATGAGACTATGTATCCAGTATCAGTGAAAGAAATTGAAGAGTTTAGAGCAGCAGGCGTATGCCATACAGGCCCTTACCAACAAATTGGAAAAGCCTTCAAAAGCCTCGGCAGTTTACTAGTGTCCAATTCCCTCTTGCCGCAGGTGAACGCGTTATTTGCTATCTATCATGATGCGCCAGAGTCAAAACCCAGTGCTGAGTTTCGCTCACATGTTGCTGTATCGATTAACGAGGATTTTCCAGAAGATTTAGAAACTTTGGACTATTTTGATGTCAGCGGGGGCAAGTATGCGGTGCTGGAACATAAAGGGCCCTACCCCACCCTCAAAGCAGCCTATCAGTGGCTTTACGGCACATGGTTGCCACAGTCAGGCGAAGAACCAAGAGACATGCCGCC
>JBFOLV010000298.1:0-2428 GCA_040830325.1 Kordiimonas sp.
TATGTCCGATGATGACTTGGACAGTCTGCTGAAAGATACAAGAATAGTGCGCAATGGTCAGAAGATTTTATCTGTGCGTGATAATGCCATTTTCCTGTGTGATCTGGAGGATGAGTATGGCTCTGCTGCGGCTTGTTTCGCTGATTGGCCGCAGGAAGATTTGATCGGTCTGCTTGAGATGATGAAGAAGCGCGGTGGTCGCCTTGGCGGTGGCACTGGGCAATATTTCCTCAGGCAACTAGGAAAAGACAGCTGGGTGTTATCGCGTGATGTTGTGCAGGCTCTTATCCGGGAAGGCGTTGTTGATAAAAACCCTACGTCAAAGACAGCGATGCGTTCGGTGCAAGCTGCCTTCAATGAGTGTGCTGCTGAGAGTGGCCGTTCTTTCGCGCATATATCCCGGGTACTTGCTTTGAGCGTGGGGCCCTCCTTTTAAAAATAGTTTTTGTGGATTTTTAGAGAATTAATATACACTTCATGGTATTATATGGATTAGTTTGTATCTAGATTTACAATGTTTTTGACACCATTGGTTGATTGGGGGCTGATGAAAGAAACAGGAAAATCCGCACATGCCTTGGCAAAACTTGGCGAAGATCTCGCTCGGTATTCTGGGCAAGACTATCTAGACAAATTCACTGAATTTATGGGCTCTGAGCTCAATGTGGATATTGCGACAATTGCCTTCTTAACGGATGAAGGTGAAAACCTGCATACAGTCTCTCTGTGGTGGGACGGTAAACATGTTGAGAACTTTAAATACCCCATTGATAAGGCTCCGTGTGCTGAAAGCGTATCCAAGGAATTTTGTCTTTACCAATCAATGCTCCAAAGTCACTTTCCAGAAGATGAATTTTTGGTGCAAGAGCAACTTAATTCATACATTGGTTTCCCACTCATTGACGCTGACGGGGAAGTGTTTGGTGTCGTAAATGCTGCTAATCGGTATGATGTGGAGCAAGACTGTGAGCAGTTTGTTTCCATGAAACAGATGCTGACTAAACTATGTGCGGAGGCAGCATTATGTCGTCAGCACTGGTCTGCTCACTTAGCCCCTTGAGGGCTGTTTAGGCATCAACTTCTGGATCGATAGTACAAGTGAGAGATTGACTTTCTGCGTCGTTTGAGGTGCTGGATGCCACAATAAGCTTGATTGCTGTCTCTGACATTACTTCAAGGATCACATCGTCAGTAGACCAAAGAGACTGCCACAATGTTTCTGCAACTAAAATGAATGGATTATCGTTGCTTTCGCGCAAGGATGGAGAAACCTCAGTTTCTAGAGAGTAGCTATTTGCCGACAGCAGTTCTGCATGGAAATCATCTGCAACAATGAGTGATACCATTTCACCATTTGCTTCGCAGTGCCATTCACTGGTGAGATCGCTGATCCAGTTTACTGCGCTATACTGGCTAGCGCTGGCAACACCGGCAAAAATGCCGGATGCTGTCAGGCTGCATAGTAGAACAAAAACTAAGTTACGTATCGCTGTCATGGTTCGGTTCTCGCGTCGGTATTTATATCGTTGGTTTATCTAATGACACACGCAACCTTGCCAGTGAAGGCGATTGAGATAAGTTGTTTATAGGCTGCGCTAAACCGTTGAATGGATTCAGATGTTAAATATTCAGTATTTTTGTTTCCCTTGCTTTTTTGGTGAAGTGTGACGCACAGTTAGTTAGGGATTTTTATAGGGGAAACATATGTTTGCGAAACGTTCTGAACAACTAACGCTTGTTGGTTCCATTATGCTTGCGGTTGGTGCTTTTGCACCAATGATAAATTTAGCTGGGCTTGGAACAGTGTCATATGCAGATGCATCCGGTAATGAGGTATATCTGCTAGTTATCGCTGGTCTTGCGGCAGCAGGCCTGATTGTTGCAGGTAAAAAACAGTTTAGTATTTTTGCCGTATTGCTTGCCTGGATTGTATTGCTTTGGCCCATGCTGAAAAATATTGGCTCAGGCGGTGACGACGGTGGACTTCTTGGTAAAGTAACCAAAACGATTACCGACCCATTGAAGGATTTAACAGGTCGTCTGTTCAGTAATGTTTTTGATTTTGAATGGGGCGGCTTTGTATTCCTGTTGGGGCTTATACTGCTGACAGTAGGCGGTGTGATGGTGTTTCTAGAGAGTAGGAAAGTTTAGGCTTAGCAATGAATTCACTATCAACCCATAGGTGCCTAACAAGATAGAAAAGCTCACAACGACTTAGAATGATGATGAAAGCACAAAAGATAGGGGGCGTGTCGTTGCCGCAGTTGGCAGTAACCCTTGTTTTTGTGCTTTTTTCTTTTATCGCCTCACACGTCACCGTTTTAGCCGTCGACGCTGATGAGCCGACTTACGTGAAATTGAAAGATTGGTCTTTTGCTGATCAGGGTGCCTACAGCCTTAAGAATGGCTGGTTGGTTTACAGGGATCA
>JBFOLV010000299.1:0-10135 GCA_040830325.1 Kordiimonas sp.
GGTCTGCCATATATATCAAAGCATAATTAAATTGTATTTTGAGAACGTCAGGTAGAGTTTTGATGTTTACAGTTCTTCAAATCAACTCATACTAAATTTGCGAATTTGCAATGGCGTACGGGCAAAGCGGCGCTTGACAGCTGTAGAAAAGTTCGCTGGATGTTCATAACCGACAGCTAATGCAACATCGCAAATAGACATCTCTGTTGAAGACAACATGGTCCATGCCTTGTCCATACGTAGTTCATTGCATAGATCTCCAACTGTCGTGCCAAACATCTCTTTAAAACCTTCAGCAAGCTTAGTTCGATTGACACCGACACGTCGCGCCAACTGGCTGAGTGAAGGCGGGGTCACAAAATCGCTGATGAGGATTTCATATGCTTGAGTAAGCCTAATTGTGTCTTTCTCACTGAGCTGACTATGAATGGGCTCCATATCTGACTTGATTTGCGATGCAATTTCATAAAGGAGCGTAAAAGCCTTTGACTGTAGATAAAGGCGCCTTAAGCCTGGTTGGGCTGGTGCACTCAGAACTTCCTGCACAGTTCTGTACATGGCAGGCGTCATTTTAGTACCCTGATAGTGAAAAGTAGGCATGGCACCATTCACAATTTGACGACATCCAAAAGGAAGCCCAAGAGCATCAGTACCCACAAGATCAGAAAATACCCTTTTGGTACACCAAAGCGCCACAAAATTTAGCGGTGTTCCGGTGTTCATGAGCCAATCGCAGACAAGCTCCCCGCGTGGATGAAAAAACAGGCTGGCTGACTGGCTATTATCATTGCCAAAAGTATGACCGGAAAAATGGCTGTAACTTTTGCCGCCAATGCGGAAGTGGAACCTGATCCAATCTTCACCCACTGACTTAACACCAGTGTCTGTTGGAGGAGCAAAATTGCTAGCAACTAGATAAATCTCGTCTGATAGCCGAGACATCTCCATCATGTTGTTATCGTTATTGTAAGCTAGTCGGATTGTAGCGCCGTCAGCTTCACTTTTTGCAGACCGAATTTTAATGCCGCCATGAGAGCCTTTCATAACCTGGGCAAAGTCTGAAAAATTGTCAGACACTTTAGCTGCCGGGCCAGCCGGCATCTTCAAATCTAACGCAGTTCTTTCAGCAGCTTGGAGCATTTTTCATGCCTGCATTTACTTGTGAGGTTCAGGTACCCAGGATAATGGGTCCTGGCGACCCCCAGTTGCCATCACACATCCTGACAAGAGATGTATAGTGCAGGCAGGCAGCTTTCAAATTTCAAACAATCTTTAATTCATCTATTTTATATCTTTTTCTTATACATCAGTTAGTTATGGTAACCTCAGATGATTTAATGAACAAAAAAATCGGCCTAATTAGCGCGTCTCAAGCCAAAAATATCTGCCTGTTGCATAGCGTAATATGCCAAAATAATTCTGTTATTAACTGCATCGAGAGCCATACTGTTTTGGCTACGCACTATTCTTGCCGGTAACTGAGCAACATCTCTTACCTCACCATCATAGCTTGAGAAAACCAACTGATCCTGCCCTTCATTCCTCATCAAAGCATAGATGCCTTTGTCTGTTGGTATCCAATTCCCCCAATCTCGCCGCTCGAAGCCTGTCATAAATACATCCTCTTCACCGTCAGGCTTTCGCTCATGCAAACTGCTTGTCCGCAAACGGAATACAAACAATGACCCTGTTGGACTTTCTTTGCTTGCATAGCCAATAGTCACCGCCTCAGGATTTGCTGCACCCTCATCCACTCCGAGAAACGCATATTTGTGAACTATCCAGTTATTCCCAACAGCGAAGGAAGTATAAAAATATTTTCCGTCAGGAGACCAACTTGGTGGCATATGATCGGTCTCTTCATGTGTAAGCTGGACAAGTCTTCGGCCTTCTTTTTCAAACAAAAATACTTGCATGTTTTTCTTTGGCCCGGGAGCTAGAAAAATAAGCCTGTCACCACCAGGTTGCCAAACTGGGCCAAAAACATTTTGAACTCCAAAATCTGTCACCTGTGTCGGAACCGCACTCCCCACTTCATGATACCAGATCTCTTTGGACCCTGACCGCGTAGACGTAAAAGCAATTGCAGTACCGTCCGAGCTAACAGATGGCTCCTTGTCGGTACTTAGAGACGATATTGCTGGAATTTCATCAACTTTCTCGTCCCCTTCCCATATAGATCCAAGGCTAATGACAATGTTACTTGCTTCATATGCCAGCACATTACCATCACCGGATAAGTTAGGTGAATAAGCTTCCAAAGCTCCTTGATCAAACTTTCCGATGACCTTGCCATCAGTTGTATTAAGCCTCAACAACTGGCGGCGATGTTCACCTTTAGGGACCGCCGCCACGATCAGTTCATCCCCATCAGTTGACCAAGCCATTCCCATCATGTCGTTAGGGGCTTCTTCCAGGTGCCGTTTCTTTCCATCCAGATTAGTTACGTATATTTGGTCATCTTCCACCGACACCCTGCGTATGTATGCAATAGACTTACTGTCTGGGCTCCAGGCAATATCAGAATCTACAATATCAGGCTTAGGGGATCGCGTTATCTCACGAATTTCTCTGGTCTTAGGACTAATAATACCCAGTCCGTGATATTCACCGTTATTATAGGCGTAGGCAATCCATTTTCCATCTGGCGACCAAGCTAGTGTGCCTGGTTTTGTCGCCTGACAATCTGTCAGCTTCTGTTCAACACCTGTAACAACAAACACCGTATGCAAAGAACAGTTTCTTGTTTCGCCGTTTATTCGCAAAAAGGCGATAGATCTACCATCAGCAGACCAAGAGGGTGTTGCTTCTGTTTCAGTCGTATCCGTGAGTTGCCGTGGTAGTTCACTACGATCTTTAGTGGGTTTCCAATATAAATTTGGTGCCTTATTTTGCTGTGACCAGATAAACGCTATGCGCTCACCATCTACCGTTAATGTTGGCTCCGTTTCCTTACCTGGATAATCTGTTATGATTTCTCGTTTAAACAACGGTGCGTTAGATTCGATATCCGAAAATAACCATGTAATCGCTACTAAAGTGAGTATTATGGCAGCTGCCGAATAGACATGTGTATGTTGCCCAAACTTAGAGCGCTTTTGACTTCCATACTCAACAGTTGCATTAAGCCTATAACCCCGCCGGGGTATAGTTTCGATAAACTCATCCTGCTCAAGGTCGCCCTGCAAAGTTTTACGCAACTGCCAAATGGTATTAGTCGCAGCCTTCTTGGCCACAAAACTATTACCATCCCAGACATGTTCTTCAATTTCTTCATGCGTAACAACACGACCTTGATTGTCAGCAAGGAAACACAATAACTGCATCGCTTTATTGGCGAGATGGTGGTGCTCACCATTACGGGAAACCTTCAAGCTTTGTGGCTCAACCAACCACCCTTTTAGTTCAAACTCTCTCACAACAAATCCCCGACAAGCCCAATTCGGAAGCAACCGATGCATTAACTCACATTACACCATACTGTCTCAATCCTATTTTTCAGAAACTTCTTTGCGATTATTCTGAATACAGCCGACTACACCGCAAGCCAAATACTAGTCTGCCCTTAGGATTCAGTAACGAAGTTTTCTGCCGTTAAAGCACTCATGGTAACATCTTCCAAGAAGATACTATTGCCTTCACCTGTTTGTATGAGAACACCAGCTGAACCATTTAGCTCTGTATTTTCTGAAGCCTCCAGAAGGCTATCCAGGTCTGTGAAATTCACGAATGTATTTGCTAAATAGAGCTGATCCTCATTGACATCGAAAGCGGTGACCACACTATTTCCGTGATGCGCTGCAAACACAAAGAGGTCAGAACCTTCCCCGCCCCTTGAGATAGTATCCCCAGCAACGGAGGCAGCTTCCTCAGACAAATACATATGCGCGACACCACCGCTTTCATTGTTACGGTTACCAAAGCTCATAAAATCCATGCCAGAAATATCATGAATTGCCCCATCCCAAGTGGTGACGGTCATGGCTTCTATATCAATCTGCATACTATCAGGGTTATCATTGAAGAATGCCCCATAAAGCTCAGCCCCTGAGTTGCCCATTTCCCCGACTTTGTATGTTACATGATCATTTTCTATATGAGGGGTATCGCTGCTCCCTGTGTCATGGCCATCACCACCATCACTACTATCGTCATCTTGAGAATCTGAAACACCTGAATGCGGATAAGACGTCACAACCTCTGAGACTATGCCTTGAAGAACAGTCATCAACTCGTCTGGGACTGTAACAACAGTATTTCCATATTCGTCATCGTATGTATTTGAGAATTCAGCAGGATCTACAGCATAAATAGTTGCTGTTTGTACCATAGAGATAAAGAAATTCCCCAAATCTGACATATGAATATCGTCAGCAAAGAACGTATCAAAAAACTCTTGTTCAGATGTAATACCAGGTATGTTGCCTGCAAGCACTTGATCATACACTTCCCCAAGAGCCTGCCCTGCTGGTATCAGAAGCATCTCTGGCTCGTCCTCACCGCGCTGCTCGTTAACTGCGTCGACAATAGCTTCCCATTTGGCTAGGTCTTGCTCTAAACGTTCACGCCATGGGATATGTCCGTTGGCATCATAAGGCACTTCCACACCTGTTCCGCTGAGGTTACTATGCCATGTCTCATAGAGGTACACACGGACATCAGGGTTTGAAGCAACGGCTAGATTGTAATAGTTCGATGCATATTCATTTGAACCGCTCCACTCGGTGTGATTGATCAGGGGAACGGCTTCGGTAATCACGAGAACGTCTGTGTCGCCCTGCGCCAAATGGGTCCGCGCGTTTACACCTTGACCAGAGTCTGGATTATTCCAGTTCCACTGCAAGGGTGCACCTATTGTCATTTGATACTCAGTACTACCCACCCCTCCCAAATATTCAATCTGGGTTCTCACCATCTCAGGCATCACGATATTCACGAGACTGTGGCCTACAAACAAAATATTGTCTGACAAACTGTAAACAGGGCCTTCTCTCATCGGGTCATCTGGGCCGCTGCCACTATCAGAGTCATTTGGCGTATTATCACCGTCTCCAATATCGCTGCCATCACCAGTATTATTGTCCCCATCTGCAGCTGAAATGGCCGCCTCTGATATATGCACATGGGCCACGCCGCCATTATCGTTACCGCGGTTTCCAAAGCTCAGGAAATCTACACCTGAAATGTCATGACGCTGCCCATCCCAGGTGGTGATCGTCATTGCAGCAAGGTCAATCTGCATACTATCTGGATTATCTATGAAGAAAGCTCCATAGAGTTCCGTACCTGTACTGGCCATTTCACCCACTTTATAAGTAACATGGCTGTTTGATGTATGCATAACTGCGGTTAAATCACTCATGATTTTCTCTCACTCAAAATACTAAGGTATATTTCTGTCACCCATATAAGACGGGTGGCAACAGCGATACTGCATATGGTGTTTGCTTTATTGCGGCTAACGATTGATCGCTTGTTGCAGTTTTAGACCGCGGCTATTTGGGGTTGTGGAAACCATAGTTCCATACCCCTGTTGAAATACTCGACTAAGTTGGGGTGCAAGGAAACAAGCTCTTTAGTCCAAACATCAAACGGGGTGCCATAAAGATTTGCAATAAATCCAAAAATTGTAGCATCCAAATATGTTGGCTGGTCCGAAAGAAAAAATAAGCGATCTCCAAGTAAAGTCGCTACGGCCTTCAAATCTTCCGCCACAAGACTCTTCATTTCATTAGTGGAATGACGGCCAAATCCAGAGTTTTTTATGCCTTCTGTCATAAGAGTGCGCACATATTCCGCACTTTCATCTGGCTGGCCTGCAAAGAAGATCGGACGAATCTGGTTCCATCCAGCATCTTCCACCCAACGAGTCCAGAGAATGGCATTGATAGTGCGCTCATCAAGCATTCTACAAACCGTATGGCCAATTGCTTTGTTAGTGTCGTCTAACCCCTGATCCAGGGTCTGACCATGCTCCGCAGCTAAATAATACCGAATGAACTCGCTATCCTGAATCATATGATCGCCATCCTGAAGAACGGGCAGCTTTCCTTTTGAGAAGCTTTTATAATCCTCAGGCATTACTGTTTGGTATGATAAACCAGCCATCTTCAACAATAGTTCAACCTTGCAACAATAGGGGCTGAAATTGAAAAAACCCGGGCCCGTTGGAAATGCGTATAAGATTATATCTGACATGGTCACATCCTTATTGATACATCTGTTGTTTCAAGATCGAGGCAGAATTTGTGCAATCAACCTGATGTTTAGAAACTTAATGCCGTTGGAATATCACGAATGCAGATTTTGTTGTTTTGCCGCCGTCAGCAAATGTTTTGCGTTTTGCAGAAACCTGCAAATTAGTCACATAGGAAACCGGAACATTTTTTATTTATCGGAATATAGCTTTAGGCATGTGGGCGTATTCGCAGTACACTATTGGCACTCAGATTTAAAAAGATACTAAAACCCAACACGCCTACTTTCTATAGAAAGGCAGATTACCCTAATCCTCAAAAAGTTAAGCCAATGCCGATGGATACGATTAAAGGGAAGCCGTCGTCTGTATGAATGAGTGCTGTATATCCCCCATTCCCATCTGGTTTGGGAAAGCCATATGAGGGATCTTCGGGGCTTTTCTGACTGAGCGCGTTGATAACATCAAGATGATACACAACCTCACCAAATGAGTGTTTGGTATGTTTTTCCAAACGTAAGTCCAAACGGTTATACCCGTCTGTGCGTTGGCTATACAGCTCACCAAAGTCATATAGGAAATACCCATCTTCGTGCAGTGAAACACCATTCAGTGGCGTATATAAAAGGCCACTTTGCATCTGGTAACGCCCACCCAAACTCCATCCATTTCCGAAAGCGTATTTCACGCCGAACACGGCGTTAAAAGGCCTGCTGTATCGATAGTTGATCTGCTGCCCGGTACTATCGTCTTGGCGTTTTGAATTAGCATACCCAACAGAAACAGAACCACTCACTCCCTCATCTCTCGGTGGCTTGCTAAGAGTGAACTCAAAGCCATAAATCCGCCCACTTACAAATCGTTCCTGTGAAGACGTTGGATACAAAGCAGCATCTTGGTGCTTATAATATGCTTCAGTTGCCAAATATAAGTCTTGTGCGAGCTGCAGCTGAGTACCGATCAGAAAATGACTCGACCGGTCATTCAACTGTGCCCTGGCTGTATAGCGCAATGCCAAGGACCGGCTAACATCTTGCCTTTGGTGATGTCGCCCTGCACGGGCATAGAGCCGCAAAGTATCAGATGCCTGCCAGAAAACTCCAGCCCGTGGCTCGAAAAAGCTCTCTTTAAGAAAAAAGTCCCGCGAAAACTGGAAGCCGATCTCCAGGCTCACTCTATCACTAAGGGCAATATAATCCTGTATATAGAGTTCAAGATCGTTGAACGTGTCGCTTCGTCGTCGTTGTTCAAAGTCGCTGGAAGGGCAATCGCCACTGAAATCATCACAAAATATGAGGCGCGTGTCATAATCAAATACGCCTTTCTCCCGAGCGAAGTTTACGCCGGCGCTAAGAATGTGGTTGTGATATCCTGTTTCAAATTTACTGCGTATATAATAGTCGTCTCGAGAATAATCCTCGAACCGGTTATCACCATATCGGCGGTTTCTGGTATGCCTTGTGTGAGACATTGTAGTGTCAAAGGTCGCCCCATTATCCCAGCTCTTCTCAACGGCTATTGCCTGAGTGTGAAATGCGCTTTTCGTCTCATCTTTGTAGAAGGCATTCGTCGAGACCAAAGAATTAGGCTCGAACGCGTCAACATCTTGTGCTCCGATAACCGTCGCGGTTAACGCCAAGCCATCCTTTTCATACCTATACCGTGACGTATAATCGAAATTTGTCGGCACTAAATCGAGCTGTGGCTCCAGATCTTTCTCATCATCAAATGAACTCACAAAAAGATGCAACGTATGAACACGCGCATCCATATAAAAGCCGCCCCTGTCACCGACAGGTGTTTCCAGATGCACTCCAGCTTTAATCATATTGAGATCAACAGCACCACGGAACCGCGACGTATCTGGGTTGCGAAGGCTAACATCAATCACACTGCCAATTGCGCCACCATATTCCGCTCCAAAGGCAGACGAATTAAGCTGAAACCGATGAATAGTATTTTTTGATAGAATACCGTCACCAAAGTCATGAAAAAGATAACCAGCACGCATACCATCAATCAGAAACAAATGATCGTCAGGACTAGAGCCTCTGATGATCACCTCACCGTTATATGCCCCAGACCCAAAAGTAACGCTGGGCGATGTAAGAAAACCCCATAATGGATCATTCAGCGTTCCTGGTGTATCCAGTAATAGCTGAGCACTAACACTCATCTTTGTTTTATTGTGGTCTCTATTATTTCCTGTGATGAAAATTTCATCAATGTTGGTCGATAACGCGTCGCGGCTATCTAAACTTGCATCATAATACCCCAAGTTCTGTTCATAATAAGCGACAGAGTTAAAAAAGATGCGCTGATATTCGCTCTCGAATTTAGTGGGCGAGACCATTGTTTTTTTGAGAATGATCGTCGTTTCATCTCTGAACTCGAAACCAATGTTATTTCCCTGAAGCAGTGATTTGATAGCACCTTTTGCACTATGAGAGCCCCGAAGATCTTTGGAATGTTTGCTGCTTAGCAAAGTGGCGGGAGCTAGGATGGCGATGTCGGTAACTTTGGAGAATTGAAGCAGTGCCTCAGACAGCGGCATGGCTGGAATATCAAAATGATAGGCCCTGTCATGACTGTTGGCTAAAGCAGAGGTGAACAGGACGCTAAAAATCATTAGGTGCTTGATAAACTTGGAATATATTTTCACTACATGCTTCACCGAGAATTTTGCCGTCATATAACTCCCCCTCACATGACTACAACTACGGCATTTGATCCAACAACAGGTCTTCAGGGGTTTGGTTGGCGAAACATTTACCAAAGAACATTTCAATCCGCCTGTTTGATAATCGTGTTCGTGCCTCTTTTTACGATGCTCACCGGTAAAATCTGAGGGAGTGATTGCACCACACTGTCTATCTGATCAAGGCCAAAAACAAGTGTAACCGATAGGTTTGCAGTTCTAGCATTCGCAATATGTATAGGCTGCTGCACGTATCGATTAATGTCAGCCACAACAAGGGAAAGCGGTACATCGAAGTAACTACGTGTGCCATCAACCCAACTGTCCATCTGCTCGATACTTTTCGCTTTTGGCTCACCCAAGATACCGCGCAAAACACTAACTGACTGCTCAGGTTCCAAGGTCACCTCAGCAGCCTCTTCCAAAAAAGGTATAACGCTGTTTTCTGTTACCTGCCGGACATTCACTTTCCCTTCCAGTAGCGAAACAGAAACATAATTGATGGCACTATTCACTGCAAACTTGGTACCCAGCACCTGCACAACTGTATCACCGGACGTTACCAAAAATGGTTTTTCTTTATCGTGTTCCACATCGAACAAAGCTTCGCCCTGCTCCAGAATCACCTCTCGGCTATCCTCACCAAAATCCGCAACTAAAACCCGCGAGGAAGCACCGAGTGTAATAGTGGATCCATCTTTCAGGTGGATAGTTTTTATCTCGGCCGTAAGGGTGGAATGCTCTGTAAAACTGGGTTCTAAAAAGTAATAGAAAAAGCCCAACACTAGAACAACAAGACCCGCGGCTATCGATCCAAGTAACGAGACTAAGCGCCTATTATCATTCGCAGCTTTCGGTAACTTTTTTTGCTCCAAGGATAAGCCTGCGTCACGGCACATAAACACTTGTGCATAAGCCTGCTGATGCAACACACTTTCGTCATACCAAGCCTTAAAGTTCGCGCGCAATTCATCTCCTAATGCGCCCGTTTCCACCTTTTGATACCAGGCCTCCGCATCTTCAAGCAGTTCATCCGTCAGCTCATTCTCAGGCATTCCGTTTGCTTCTCTATCCATATCCAGCGCCCCGCAAAACAGCTAAGGCACGCACAATATGCTGCTTCACACTGCCTTTTTTTATGCCTACTTGCTCAGAAATTTCAGCGTGAGTCATATTCTTCTCTCGGCTAAGCCTCAAAACAACGCGCTGTTTTTTTGGTAAAGTCGCAATCAAATCTTTCA
>JBFOLV010000300.1:0-4597 GCA_040830325.1 Kordiimonas sp.
GCTATCATACGCCTCATTAACCATCTGCTCCCCGATCTGGATGAGCGCGCGGCGCATTGCTAAATCGTAGATGGTTCGACCATAGTCTTCGGCATTGATGATTGTGGCAGCTGAAGCAGCCAAGCGCACCAGGTATTGAGCGCCTCCCACGTCTGCCAAGGCTTCGTCATGTTCAAAGTAAGGTTTAAGTTTTACAGGGTCAGCAATCTGATTCTTGTCCATTAACTTGAGGACTGCTTCAAAAATACGGGCATGTACTGGTTCAAAAAAGTGCTCAGGTGCAAGAAAACCTTGAACTTTCTGGGCTGCTTCATTGTTTACGAGTATGGAGCCGAGTAACGCCTGTTCCGCTTCCAGGTTGTGTGGTGGTTGCCGGTATCCAAGCTCTGACTGTTCATCATTCGCCGGCTGTGTATTGAAAGCTTCCACACGTAAACCCTTTACTTTGTGTTTTGTCCCCATCCCCCGGGACACGGCGTTGGAACATAGACATTATTGCAGGCTTCTCAAGACATAAAATGTAGTTTTGCTCATTGTTTTATCCACAGGTGGATAACTATGGGGATAATTAACTATTTCGCTTTATGGTTTTCCCTAGGGGGAGTTCAAGGTAGGGCTTATATGTCATCGAATTACTGCGTTTCTCAGGACAGGGCGCTGATTTTGTATCATCTAGATAGTGATTTTTCCGCGAATAAAGCTGCTGAGATTTTTTCGACAATACGGCAAACCTTAGATATGGAGACAACCTATTGTGAGCTTATAGCTTTCGTACCAACGGCTGATATGTCTCATATTTCACAAGGTGAATTCACTGACATTATCGAGAGTATGAAAGATGCTTATGAACGAAGTGGGGTTGTTCGTAATAAGACAGCTATCTTAGCTGGCAGCAATCAGCCCCTTAGGCCAATGGTGAATTTGTGGGTTGGATACTGTGAATTAGATACAGAGATTTCAACGGTTTACCGATCATTTATCAACTTGGAGCATGCTTGCGATTGGCTTGATGCTGACAGAAGTTACATAGTTGATTTTTTAAAGAGCTCTGGCGAACAACAATAAAAAAGGCGACCATTGAGGCCGCCTTTTTCATAATATGTATATAAAGACTAAGCTTCTACAGCTTCTTCTTGAGTTGCTTCAGCAGCAGCTTCTTCAGAAACCTCTTCTTCAGCTACTTCTTCGATGAACTCATTGTCAGCATCGAAATCGTCTTCGTCATTTGCAACAACAGCAGCGCCAGTTTCAAACTGGGTTTCAGCTTCATCAGCTGAGCGTGCGATGTTAACAACAACAGTCACAGTTACTTCTGGGTGTAGACGAACTACAACGTCATGTAGGCCAACTGTTTTGATTGCACGATCGAGAACAACTTGCGAACGAGCAATTTTAACGCCAGCTTCAGATACTGATTCAGCGATGTCGCGTGATGAAACAGAACCATAAAGTTGACCGCTTTCACCAGCGGCGCGAACCATAACAACTTTTACATCAGTCATTTTGGCGGCTACAGCTTCAGCTTCAGTTTTACGCTCAAGGTTTTCAGCTTCTAGGCGAGCACGATCTGCTTCGAATACAGCTTTGTTACCTTCAGTTGCACGTAGCGCTTTCTTCTTTGGAAGAAGGAAGTTACGAGCAAAACCGTCTTTAACGCTTACAACATCGCCCATTTGGCCGAGTTTCTCGACGCGTTCCAGTAGGATGACTTCCATTTTATGTCTCCTTGGGGTGCGATTATTGAACGATGAACGGCAACAGAGCGATATTGCGGGCGCGTTTGATCGCCTTAGCAAGCTCACGCTGTTTCTTTGCAGAAACGGCAGTGATACGGCTAGGAACGATTTTACCACGCTCAGACACATAGCGCTGAAGCAGTTTTACGTCTTTATAGTCAATTACTTGTGCATTGTCGCCAGAAAACGGGCAAGTTTTACGACGACGGAAGAATGGACGACCAGCAGCCATGAACTTTACTCCCTGTTTTCACGGCGAGGGCCGCGTGAACCACGATCGTCACCACGAGAGCCACGACGTTCTTTATCTGCTTTTGAGCGAAGAACGATCGACTGACCTTCCTCAAGCTCATCAACGCGAATAGTCATGAAACGCATTACATCTTCGTGTAGGCGTGCCTGACGCTCAACTTCAGCCATAGCTGCATGAGGTGCGTCAACGTTCAAGAGAACGTAATGACCTTTGCGGTTCTTTTTGATTTTGTAGGCTAGGTTCTTAAGACCCCAGTATTCGCTTTTAGCGACTTTGCCCTCGTTCTCCTCAATAATCTTGGAGAAGTCGGCAGTAATGCTTTCCACTTGCGACGCGCTGATATCTTGGCGTGCAATGAAAACATGCTCGTATAAAGCCATGTTTTGCTCCTATGTGCTGATCGCTCCCCAGTCACCATGATCAGGGGCCTCCAGCTCGCTTCTTAAAAACTCGATTACAGTTAATGTCTGAATCAAGACGCGCCTCTATACCGCTGAGATTACTAATAAGCAAGGGTTTTTGGCGATGTTGTGTGCCAAAAGATGGATGGAGGTAGTAATCTGGTGGAATCGTCTATTAGAGGAACGCTTGATTATTTGAAAATACCGAGGTAGGTGCACCACTTAAACGACGGCGATTAACTATGACATAAGATTGCCATGATATTGTCGTTTGTGCACTGCATGTAAAGTTTAGGCTAGATACAATAGTTGGATTTTGGTGAATATGGTTCAAGAAGCGATGAATAGCATGCAGCATGCCTATGAGGCTGATTCTATTGATAAGCGAATAGAAGGTACTATGGCTAAGACGCAACTAAAAACTCATGATTGGGATAAGACCTTCGGGGACTTTGATTTTGCATCTCTTCCAAGCGCGAACCACCTGCGGGTAGCTCTCTTTTCTGGGAACTATAACTATACAAAAGATGGGGCTAATCAGGCTTTGAATAAGTTGGTAGCTTATTTGGAAAGTCGTGGCGCATCTGTCCGCGTTTATTCGCCAACTTCTGATACGCCTGCATTTGTTCCAGCCGGTACACTTGTCTCTGTTCCTTCGTTTGCCATTCCTGGCAGGTCTGAATATAGATTTTCTATTGGGTTACCAGCTGAAATTCGGCGTGATCTAGAAAATTTTTCTCCAAACATTATTCATGTTTCAGCTCCTGATTTGCTTGGGAAAGCCGCTGCCAAATTTGCAAAAAAGAAAAATATTCCGGTTGTTGCTTCTGTGCATACTCGGTTTGAGAATTATCTAAAATATTACCGACTGGGTTGGCTTGAAAATACATTGAAGCAGTCAATTAATAGATTTTACAACAGATGTGACAGGGTCCTGGCCCCCAACGCATGTATGCTGGATATCTTACATAACGAAGGTGTGACAGCGCCTATAGGTATCTGGGGGCGTGGCGTGGATCAGAGTCAGTTCTCTCCGTCAAGACGTGACCTTGCATGGCGACGTGATCTAGGAATCGCCGATGACGAGAATGTTGTACTCTTTGTCGGGCGCCTTGTGCGAGAAAAGGGACTGGATTCCTTTGCAGACGCTATTGATGCTCTGAAGCAGTTGAAAGTTCCACATAGAGTTTTAGTTGTGGGCGAGGGCCCTGGACGTGAATGCTTTGAAAAACGCTTGGGTGAGACAGCCATATTTGCGGGCTTTTTAGTGGGGGAAGACCTTGGTAGAGCGTACGCATCGGCAGATGTATTTTTAAACCCAAGCCTAACAGAAGCATTTGGCAATGTTATGCTCGAAGCGATGGCTTCGGGGTTGCCTGCCGTTTGCGCTGAAGCTTCTGGAAGTAACTCACTAATTAAGCATGATGTAAATGGATTGTTGGTAGAGCCGGATAATGCGGCCGCTTTTGCAAAAGCTCTAGCTACCATAATTAATGATGAAAGCATGCGCACACGAATGCAGGGTGAAGCCAGAAAACTAGCACAGGCTTTTTCCTGGCCGAGCATTTTGGAGGCCGTGGTAGAACATTATTCTGATGTTCACCGACGGGTATAGGTGTTGTCGCTACGGAATTACCACCTATCTTCCCAAGTGTTGATTTGAACACCCAACAAAAGTTTGCACTTTAAAACTATAAGCGCTATGCCGTCAGAAAGATGGTTTCGACCATAAAGTGTTTGAGGGCGAAGGGGTTTTAAATGACCAAAGCACTAGTTTTTCCCGGCCAAGGGAGCCAGTTTGTAGGCATGGGTAAATCCCTTGCTGAATCTGAGACGGCGGCACGTCAGGTTTTTGAAGAAGTCAACGACGCACTGTCGCAAGACCTTTCCAAGATTATGTGGGAAGGCTCAGAAGATGATTTGCGCCTAACAGAAAATACACAGCCTGCGTTAATGGCTGTTTCTATGGCAATTGTGCGCACCTTAGAGGCCGGCGGTGTCAATGTAGGCGAAGTTGCAAGTCATGTTGCGGGCCATTCACTTGGTGAATATTCAGCGCTATGCGCAGCAGGCGCTTTCTCAATTGCGGATACTGCGCGCCTTTTGAAACTTCGTGGTCAGGCAATGCAGCGTGCTGTTCCTGTTGGCGAGGGTGCAATGGCTGCAATACTTGGCTTGTCACTGGATGACGTGAAGGCAGTAGCGGA
>JBFOLV010000301.1:0-6731 GCA_040830325.1 Kordiimonas sp.
GACCTAAGGCGTATGGTTGATGAGTTTTCGTCTTTTGCGCGTATGCCTGCGCCAATGCTGAAAGAAACTGATTTAACTGACATAGTTAAACAGTCGGTTTTCTTACAGGATGTTGCCGCAACAAGAATTCGATTCTCGACACTTATGGGTGATGAGTTCGAGAAACTTGAATGCGACGGTAGACTGGTGGGACAGGCATTAACCAATATTCTTAAAAACGCTGTTGAGTCAGTTACAAGCCGGCTTGAAAGAGATGATGAGAATGGAACGGTTGATGCGGAAGGCGGTTTTGTCGAAGTCGAGATGTCCCAAGATAATGAGCGAACCGTAATTTCCATTGAAGATAATGGTTTGGGCCTGCCGCAGAGCCATAAGGATAGGTTAATGGAGCCTTATGTGACCACGCGGGCCAAAGGGACAGGACTCGGCTTGGCGATCGTACGGCGCATTATGGAAGAGCATGGGGGTACTGTTCGTATTGCTGATCGTCACCCTCAAGGTGCACGCGTTATACTTAGTTTCTCGCATAGTGCACTGAAAAAGAAAGCGATCAAAGCGCAGTCTGATACATCAAGTGAAGACAAAAACGACCAACTACGTGAATTAGTAAAATCTAACGGGGAACCACCTGCCAGTGCGGCAGAGTAAATCTGAGGAGTATGCCAGACATGGCACTTGATATTCTAATTGTTGATGATGAAGCCGATATCCGTGAACTGGTTGCGGGCATTTTAGAGGATGAGTCATACGGTACCCGTACAGCGCATGATAGTGATAGTTGTCTTGCTCAGATCGAAGCGCGCCTCCCGTCATTATTAATTTTGGATATTTGGTTGCAAGGCAGCAAGCTTGACGGGCTGGAGATTTTAGAACTTGTTAAATCAAGGCATAAAGAGCTTCCAGTGGTTGTTATATCAGGGCACGGCAACATTGAAACAGCAGTGGCGGCGATTAAGAAGGGCGCTTACGACTTCATTGAGAAACCATTTGAGGCTGACCAGCTACTAATAACCGTTAGGCGTGCAACAGAAGCCGAGCGCCTTCGCCGTGAAAACGAAGAGCTGAAGCGCAAAGCAGCAATAAACATCGATATCACTGGTCGATCGACAGCAATTAATAATATTCGTCAGAATATTGAAAAGGTTGCTGCAACAAATAGCCGTGTACTTATTCAGGGGCCTTCTGGATCCGGTAAGGAAGTAGCTGGCAGGCAAATACACTCACGTTCTAGAAGGGCAGATAGCGCCTTTATCGTAATTAGTGCTGCTTCCATGGAACCTCAGCGTATGGAGCAGGAGCTCTTTGGTATTGAGCAAAATGGTGGTGTTGTAAAAACAGGTGTGTTTGAGCGTGCTCATGGGGGCACCTTATTTATTGATGAAGTGTCTGACATGCCTTTGCCGACACAGGCAAAAATTTTGCGTGTGTTAACTGATCAATCTTTTGAGCGTGTTGGTGGGAATACAAGTGTAAATGTTGATGTCCGGGTGATTTCAGCAACAAGTAAAAACCTTCTGATGGAAATTGAAGAAGGCCGTTTTAGGGAAGATCTTTATCACCGATTAAATGTAGTACCACTGCGTATGGCTGCTTTATCAGATAGGCGCGAAGATATTCCATTATTAGCCCAAGATTTCCTAGATTCTTTAGCGCAAGCTGTTGGACGTCCAAAAGTTACACTGACGAGTGATGCTGTCGCAGCGCTTCAATCCTATGACTGGCCGGGTAATGTAAGGCAGCTCAAAAACATCATGGAGCGCGTCGTTATTATGGGCGCAGATGAGTTGGACGGCGAAATTACTGCTAACCAACTACCTCAGGAAATACGGCTTGGCACTGACGACTTATTGCACTCTGAAGCGGAGCAGGGCATTATGACTACGCCTCTACGTGAGGCTCGGGAGGCATTTGAAAGGGAATATCTGAAAATTCAGATCAATCGTTTTAGCGGAAATATATCTCGTACGGCTGCTTTTATTGGAATGGAACGCTCGGCGCTTCACCGGAAACTCAAATCTTTGGGCTTAACCGGAACTGCGAAATCCGCTCCAACTGCCTAATCAAAACATTGCTTGAACATTCGGATAATTTGGTACTTTTATGAAAGTTATTGTCTGCGGCGCAGGTCAGGTTGGCTTCAATATTGCCAAACATCTGGCCGATCAACACAATGATGTAACGGTTATCGACCGGTCACGCAGTTTGATCCGGAAGATCAGTGAATCCCTCGATGTGCAGGCGCTGGTTGGATATGCGTCTGATCCAGACCTATTGGATAAAGCTGGTGCAGCAGATTCCGACCTTATTGTCGCAGTGACGCTCTCAGATGAAGTGAATATGGTTGCTTGCCAAGTGGCTCATTCGCTTTTCAGTGTACCAACGAAGGTGGCTCGAATTAGAAACCAGGCTTATCTTAAGTCTGGTTGGCGAGACTTGTTTTCACGCGATAATATGCCAATTGATGTCATTATTTCACCGGAACTTGAGGTAGCTAAGGCTTTACAGCGAAGATTAGAAGTTCCGGGCGCCTTTAACATGGTTCCTTTTGTGGATGGCAAGGTCCGCATGATTGGACTTACGCTTGAAGAAGACTGTCCTGTTGTGGATACACCACTTCGCCAGTTGACTGAACTTTTCCCAAATTTGCACACAATCGTGGCTGCTGTTTATCGAGCAGGGCGTTTGTTTGTGCCGCGCAGTGATGACCAACTGCAAGTTGGCGATACAATTTACATCGCTGTTGAGGCTGAAACAACCGAACGCGCTATGGCCGTATTTGGGCATGAGGAAAAAACAGCTAACCGTATCGTAATTGTTGGAGGCGGCAATATTGGTTATTTTCTAGCTAAGCAGTTGGAAGAATCCGGCCGTGCGTCCAATATCAAAATTATTGAACTGAATGATGACCGTGCTAATTGGCTTGCGGAGCGACTTGGACAGGTTGTGGTTATCAACGGCGATGCGCTTGATAGGGAGATATTGAGCGAGGCAAATATATCTGAAACGGATACGCTTGTGTCGGTGGCAGATGATGATGAGGTGAATATCTTGTCTTCTTTACTTGCCAAGCAACAAGGATGTGACCGCGCTATTACGCTTATGAATAATCCAATCTACGGTAGTTTGGTTGGTTCAATAGGTATTGATGTGGCGTTAGATCCTCGCGAAACCACAGTGTCATCTATTCTGCGACACATTAGACGTGGACGTATTCGCGACCTCTATAGTTTGTTCGAAGGGCAAGCTGAAATTATTGAGGCGGAGATTCTTGAGGGTTCAGATGTTGCCGGAAAAACTATTGGACAGTTACGTCTGCACGGGGATGTGAAATTCGCTATGGTAGTGCGGAATGGCGAAACAATTCTGCCGCAATCAGATACGCTCTTACAAAGTGGTGACAGTGTAGTAATTCTTGCACTTAGCGAAGCTGTTAAGAAGGTTGAACAACTGTTCTCTGCGAGAGCAGACGTTTTTTAGGCCAAACACATGTGGAAAAGCAGGCTTTTTTATCTGTTGGGCAGTTGGGTGCTTATTGTCTGTGCCTTTCAGTTTATACCGCTTGCTTTAGCAATTTTTCTTGGCGAAAAGGCTTCATTTCACAGCCTTTTTTCGTCAATTCTAATCTCGGGTTTATTTGGTGGCTCTCTGGTTCTTGGTTTCCGCTCCACTGAAAAGGTTAGGGTGCCGAGGCTGACATTGTTTTTACCTCTTTGGGGGGCTGTTTGCCTTGCTCTGGTAGCGGGATTGCCATTTTTCTTCCTATTCCCGGAAGAAGGTTTTTTTGCGGCCTTTTATGAAGGCATGTCGCTGATAACAACAAATGGTACTAGTGCATATGAAGGCACCTTAGGGTCATTAACAGCCATTGAACTGTGGCGGGCTATGGCAGCATGGATCGGCGGGTATTTGGCAATCTGTATTACTCTGTCACTTTTAACAGCAATGAATATCGGTGGATTACAAATTCATCATTCGCCAATGCCATTTGGTGATAGTGAAGCGGGTTACCCGAGGCTCAAAGCCACAGCGTTGGCATTGTACCCAATATATATCTCGGTCACCTTTGCGTGTTTCTTTTTCCTCTGGATCGGCGGAACTGGTCTTTTTGATAGCCTGCGATTGGCAATGGCCACAATTAGCACCACTGGGCTAAGCGGTGTATCCGACGTGTATACGCAGAACTTTTGGCCACAGTTTGTTTTAGCAGTGTTTATGCTCATTAGTTTGTCTAACTGGGATATTCACTATTTCATCTACAAGAAACGTACACTTCACGTTGGGACTAATCATGAATTTCGCTCGGCCTTACTTTTGGTCGCTGCTGCCATAATTTTCCTTACAGTTTATGATGGCACCTTTAATATTGAGTACATCTGGCAAATACTTTTTAGTGCTATTTCAGCGGTTGCTACAGTTGGCATCGTTCCTGAACAATTGATCGAACGAGGTGACAGTAATCTACCTATCGCTATAACTATGATGGCGCTTGCAGGTGTTGGCGGGGCAACCATTAGTGCTTGTGGAGGCCTCAAGCAGCTTCGGATGATTGTTATTTATAGGGCAGGCCGCTCTGAGTTAGACAGGCTGGCCCATCCTCATGCCGTGCACGGGCTGCATTACGCTAGTAGTAAAATTCAGCGACGCGATGTTGATGCAATTTGGCTTTTGCTCGGTAGTTTTGTTTTAGTCACTCTTTTAGGAGCACTAGCACTAGCTATTCTTGGTATTCATTTCCAAGATGCATTTTCCATGGCGTTTACTGCAATTACTTTGTCAGGTCCTCTAATTCACCTTGCTGATCCTTATTTTGGTGGATTTGCGGGGTTGAAGGACGTGGATTACTTCATACTTACTATATTGATGTTAATTGGCAGAGTAGAGGCTTCATTGTTTTTTGCGTTGTTCGCTAAATCACTTTGGCGCGGATAAACAGTTGACCGAAGGTAAGTACCTCTGACATATAGGTCATGCGTAATTGTCAGCCGGGGGAGTATTTACCAAAACGGTTTTCAAAAGCGGGAAATTTGAATGTTTATTTCAAGAATGTTCAAATGTATGAACAATTAATAAAGAGAAGCACGGACAGTCCATGTCAGATAAAAATCAAAACCTTCAGGACGTCTTTTTAAACGCCGTTCGTAAAACCAAAACACCTGTAACTGTATTTTTAGTTAATGGTGTTAAACTTCAGGGTGTTATTACCTGGTTCGATAATTTTTGTGTGCTATTGCGCCGTGATGGTCAATCGCAGTTGGTTTATAAACATGCGATTTCAACAGTAATGCCATCTGGCCCAGTTCAGCTTTTTGAGCCTGAAAAAGAAGGCATCGAGGAATAAAAGTTGGCAGACCGACCCAACCAAGATCGTTCGGCTAACCAGCCGAGCGCTGGTTGGTCAACAGATGGCTTAGGCTACCTTCAAGATAAGGTAGCCAAGCAACGCGTCTTTGTTTTTCATCCATATCCCAAAAATCAATCCGTTGTTGGTCTCGCACGGAGCCCTGAAGCTCGCCTTGAAGAAGCCATGGGGCTTGCTCTTGCCATTGATATTGATCTTGTTGGCGGTGAAACCGTGCCTCTGCGGGCCATCAAGCCTTCAACATATATGGCGCAGGGCAAGCTTGATGAAGTTAAGGTTCAGGTAAAATCTGATGAGCTTGACTTGCTTGTGTTTGATTGTGAATTAAGCCCTATCCAGCAACGGAACCTTGAACGCGAATTGAAAGTTAAGGTGATAGACCGTACGGCTCTTATCCTTGAAATTTTTGGCGCGCGGGCTAGCACCAAAGAGGGTGAGCTACAAGTCGAGCTTGCACATCTTGTGTATCAACGCAGTCGCTTGGTCCGGTCATGGACACATTTGGAGCGGCAGCGAGGCGGGGGTGGTTTCCTTGGTGGTCCAGGTGAAACACAGATTGAATCTGACAGACGTATCATTGCTGACCGGATTAGCAGGATCAAAAAGCAGCTCGAAAGCGTTACCCGCACACGTACATTGCACCGTGCACGCAGACAGAAGGCGCCTTATCCTGTTATTGCGCTGGTGGGCTATACGAATGCTGGAAAATCGACCCTTTTTAATCGTTTGACCAATGCAGAAGTCCTTGCGGAAGATATGCTTTTTGCGACACTTGATCCAACCCTACGTTCTATTGACTTGCCTAGCGGTAGAAAAGTTATCCTTTCAGACACAGTAGGCTTTATTTCTGAACTTCCAACGATGCTTGTGGCTGCCTTTAGGGCTACGCTTGAGGAAGTTCTTGAAGCCAATGTAATCGTACATGTAAGGGATGCTTCACATCCTGATAGTGACGTTCAAAAACAGGACGTGCTCGATGTTCTTGCTGAACTAGGTGTTGATCTTGAGGATGCGAAAGAAGGCACTCCGGTTCTTGAGGCTCTTAACAAAGTCGATTTGGTTGATGATGAGACTAAGGCTTCCTTAGAAGCGCATACTGAACGTCACACTGAAGCTGTGCCAATATCAGGCCTTACGGGTGAGGGTAACGATAAACTCATTGATATGATTGATGAGATGATCAGCGAGCAAGATTAGCAAATCGAGCAGCTTGTGCCTTATGCCGATGGTGCGACACAGTCATGGTTGCATGCTAATGCCCGTATATTGTCTGAAGAACACGGTGAAGAAGGTGTTAGGTTTACTTTTTCGGTAGACCCCATCGCGTGGGCAAAATTTAACAGCGGTCGTTAATGGATCATTTTGCTTTCTC
>JBFOLV010000302.1:0-3525 GCA_040830325.1 Kordiimonas sp.
CAAATGCGCGACATTTCTGAACTAAATGGCGAGGAAACCGAACCACTTACAGAATATCATGAGCGCATAAAAGTAGACATCGCAGCTTTCATGCTAAAGCGCATGGTTGGGAATGTTACCAGCATTAAGGAACGTGCAGAGTTTATGAATGCCTGTGTGGCAGCGGCGGCCACTTTAGCCGCAGGACAAAGCGTTTATTTGGCACACGCCGCAAAAGAAAGCGAAAAGCGTCGGGCTATCATAGACACTGGCCGCGATACTGCCGTCAGTATGGTCAAGGAAGCTTACGACGAGTATATCGCTGCCGCCTTCAAAGAAAGCAAAGAAGACCAAGATTTCTATCGGTAATCGGTGACGCATAGCAGCTATGAGATAATGGTGCTTTTCTTTGTTAGTCTAGCCCCTTACAAACTATGCTCACACGAAGCCCCGCCTGCAAAAATAGAAGCTTATATGACCAACGCACCAACAGAAGCTGCATCACCATTTGTGAAGCGTCCTTCTTTCATATTCTCACTTGCAGCACTCGCAGCTTTAACGGCAACAGCTATTGATGTTGCCCTGCCTGCTCAGCCGGTTATTGCAACCAGCTTTGGTGAGCGCGCGGAAGCCGGCGGTATTATAGTAAGCGCTTATTTTCTCGGCTTTGGCCCAGGCCAATTGATATGGGGGCCGCTTGCCGACAAATATGGTCGCATGCCGCCAATTTATGCTGGTTTGATTGGCTTTATCCTAACTTCGATTATTTGCATTTATGCAACCAGCTTAGAAATGCTTGCGCTTGCGCGCGTTTTTCAAGGTTTCTTCGGCGGCAGCACACCTGTTATCGCTCGCGCTATTGCCCGAGACCAAGGAGGCGGCAAGGAAACCGCGAACCTGATTGCTACCATCTTGATGATATTTGGCCTAGCACCGTTACTCGCACCAATTGTCGGCAGTGGCATTCTTCTGTTTACCGACTGGACGGGCACTTTTTGGTTTCTAGTTATGTTTGGCTTAGCCTTGGTTGTTATTGCTCATTTCTTTGTAGCACCGGCAACAAAGGTTAGTTCCATTAAGGCAACTAAACGCGTCCCACTTTCATGGGCGCTTGTTTTTCGTCTTCTAAAGGAGCGAGACTTCCTTATGGGGGCCTGCTCGTCAGCGGCGCTTTTTGCTGGATACGCAACCATCTTGGCAGCTGGTGCCACAATGGCTCAAGTACATTACGGTATACCTGTCACGCAGTTCGGTCCCCTTTTTGCGATCGCAGCCGCAGCTGTTATAATTGGCCCCGCTATTACAAAGCGCATCATGAAGCACCACTCACTACGCACACCCCTTAAGGTCGGCGCTTTTTGCTCTGGGCTCGCTGGTCTCGGCTTTCTTTTGATGGCACAAACCTATGTACCGCTTGCCGCTTACTGGGCTTGTGTATTTTTATATGTTCTTGGGTACGGTATTATCATGCCAGTGGCCAACACTATTGCGCTAGAACCAGCTGGTGATGCCGCAGGCACAGCTAGCAGCTTATTGAGTGCTCTACCAACAACAGGGGGCGTTCTCGGTGCAGCTCTCGCCACAAGCACGTTGTTTCCCAGCGCTTATGAAGCTCTTTCTTACTCCTTAGCAGGCGGCGGCATAGCAGCATGCATTATTGTTCTTTGGTTGGGAAAACCTAGACCTCAACAATCAAAAAAGTGAAGACTTTGGAGTAATAGGCCCTTTAAGTTCGACTAGTGTAGTGTGTTATCAGTCGATTTCAATTCACTGAAATGCTTATCAAACTCTATTTGGGATTTTTTAAGCAAGTCCTTCAGTCTGGCAATCCGATCAGGCAAGTCATCGGGCTCTTCTTCAAGCGCGCATAACTTATGGGCAGTTTCTGACACTCTCATGGCGCCCACAGTACTTGCTGCGCCGAGTATAGTATGTGCGAGTTCCTGGGATTTCTCAAAATCAGGTTTTTTATCCAGCGCATTCAAGCGCTTTTCACAGTCCGCAAAGAAAGCAACGGTAGCGTCATACAGGCCACTCGACTGTTCTTCGCTCAGCGCATTAACAAACTGCGTGAAAATATCTGCAATTAACAGCGGCTGCACTATATTTGCCTGATCGAAGATTGGTCGCTGTACTTCTGTTGATACATGGTCTGCGCTGGTCACGCTTTTCATCACACGCCCCAGTTCATTCCAATCAATCGGCTTCGTGATAAAAGCGTTAATTCCCGCGTCAACAAACCGCTGAACATGCTCCGACATCACATCGGCTGACATGCCAATAATAGCCGTTTCAGCCTCAGCGCCACCGAGGGACCGGATACGCTTCACAGCATCTGCTCCGTCCATGATGGGCATATGCATATCCATCAACACCACATCAAAACGTTCACCAACTGGTGAATAAATCGCTTCATAAGCCTCAGCACCGTTATCCACGGCCACCACAGCATGGCCAGCTTTTTCAAGCGTCGCCGACAACATCTCCCGCACCAGCGCATAATCCTCAACAATAAGAATACGCAGTGGTACACCGCTAAAGAGTAATTTGTGGCTATTGTCTTGCTCAACCGCTTTGTCTACTTCATTCAACGGCAAGATAAGAGATACAGTAAACTTAGATCCCCACCCTTTTTTACTTTCAACAGTAACTGAGCCCCCCATCTTCTCCGCAATCTCTTTACAGATGGATAAGCCGAGACCAGTTCCGCCAAACTCACGGGTGGTAACATTTTCCGTATGCACAAAAGGATCAAACAGATTTTCAATCTGATCTGGTGCAATGCCAATTCCAGTATCTTCAACGCATATTTCAATAGAACAATTATTATCGCCGCGAAGTTCGCTGGTCACATACACTGTGACACTGCCCTTATGGGTAAACTTAACTGCGTTTGATACTAGGTTATTGACCACTTGCTGCAATCTGGCGGGGTCACCAATAAAGCCCGTAGGCATACCCGCAGGTACACGGCATCCAACCATAACGCCTTTATCTTTAGCAATAATGCCATAGGTACTTACTGCTGCATCAATTACGTCCTGCAGCTTGAATGGTTCGCGCTCAAGCTTGAGCGTACCTGCGCTAATCCGCGAATAATCCAACACATCATTCACGATTGCGCGCTGTGCATTCGCTGCTTGCCTTAACTTATCCATCATCTGCCGATGTTCAGGGTCAGTAATTTTGTTGCAAAGCAGATCAATATAACCAATCACCCCCGTTAACGGCGTACGCAGTTCGTGGCTCATGGTTGCCAAAAAGACCGATTTGGCTTTATTGGCCTCTTCAATATCATTACGAACACCGCTAACCCAGCGCTGAGCCTCTCTCAGCTCACCAGACTGCGTCGCGAAGGCTGCCCTCATTTCTGCACTGTGTGAGCGAAGCATAAATATGTAAGCCGCGATCATGAGTGTGAAAGCGACGCCGATTCCAGCCACAGAAGGGATCAAACCACCAGTGGGAGCAAAGTGATACTCGGGCTTAACAATAACGCGCCAATAGCGACCATGAACCTGTATAGATTCATCGTAATATTGGTCA
>JBFOLV010000303.1:0-12400 GCA_040830325.1 Kordiimonas sp.
ACCACCGTCCGCATAACACATATCTCCTTTGAATGAGCTGTTCCTTTATCTGCTATCATTAAGGGCCTGCAGGAGGTGTGCAAAATACATGTCGGTTTTGCAGGATTCCTGTGCAATTATCCTATAGTTGAGTGTGGCACCTATTGCGAAACAACGAGATTTGTATGGGACTTACCGATTTACTAGATAAGAAAATAGTTTCCGAACTATGTAGTGACGCTTGGCTTACTTACGTTGAGCTTGGCGATAGAATTGGATTGTCCGCGAGCGCGACGCAGCGACGCGTTGAACGCCTAAAAAAGACGGGAGTGATTATTGGAGCTACAGCAAAACTCTCCAAACAACACACAAATAGGCCTCTTCGTATTTTCCTTCTTCTAGAACTCGTCAGTGATAGTAAAAAAGATTTGGAAGTACTACGGCAGCAACTTAGAGGCTTTGCTGGGTTTAGAGAAGCTCAGGTAACAATTGGCGCCACTGACGTAGTAGTGACCCTGGACTGCGAAGACATGGAAGAGTTTCAGAGCTGGTCAATGACAGTCCTAAATGGAAACTCAAATGTCCGACACTGTACAACTCTTGTTAATTTAATGGATCTGTAGTCAGCAATTCAATGGATGATACTAGCGGCCATAGCTTTGAGTATAGCTGCAATCTAGATTTTTGTTGTCTGTTCTCGAAATGACAAAAATATCCCCAATTTATCGTTGGTATCTGTTCCTAGCCTCAATTAGTCAGAAACAACTACCTCCAATTATTTTTTGTCACAAGTAGGGTCATCACAGCAGGTTTGGTCCTGCTTCATATTCTTCTGCATCTTTTTAAGTAAACGATCTCTTTTCATTTTGGAGATACGATCGAGATAGGTTCTGCCATCAAGATAATCCATTTCATGTTGGATAACCGTGGCAAACCAATCTTTTGCCTCCAGTTCTTTAGCCTCACCTTTTTTGTCAAGGTATGAAAGCTTTATGGATGCTGGGCGTGTAACCTTTGCTGAAACACCAGGAAAGCTGAGAGAAGCCTCTTCATTGGTTGCTGTCTCTTCGGATGACCATGTCACTTCTGGGTTGAAGAGAACATAGGGCATTCGCACGCCTTCTTGTTGCAGGTCCACGACAATCACACGCTTGGCGACACCGACCATATTAGCTGCAATACCGATACCGCGGTACTCATACATAGTTTCCAGCATATCCTCTGCAAGCCTAATCGCTTCACCATCAATAACCTCAAAGGCCTCTGCCTTTTGCTTGAAGATAGGAGAAGGGCCGAAAACTATATCTAAGATTGCCATGCTTTGTTCCTGTACAAAATGTTTCCCTTTGCGCGTATGTGCCATTTTTAGGACGATAAATAAATCATTACTTAGGGCAGAGATAATCTTACTTTATTTTTATATCCAACTAGCTATCAATGTCACCATTATCGGTTAGAAATCAGAGGACGTAAATCCATGCCGCACCTAGTAATCGAATATTCAGAGACAATCGAGAAAACACACTCAATCAATGAACTGATATTGGCATGTGATAAGGCAGCGAACAAATCAGGCCTATTCGGTGAAAAAGACATTAAAGTTCGTGCTTATCCTTGTAAAACCAGCTTAGTGGGCGGCCATGATCTACCTTTCATTCATGTTACAGTAAAACTACTCTCCGGCCGAGATCAAGAAACCAAGAAGTCTCTTACCGATATGGTTTTGAAGGAATTATTGGACTGTGAGGTCCCCGCTTCATCATTAACTGTAGAAGCTGTTGATATTGAGCGTGAGACTTATTCAAAAGTTACGAAATAGACCCAATCAAAGATTGATATAGGTCAAAAAAAACAATCTAAAGTACTGCTATATGAACAATAGACCCAAATAGCGGAACTTTAGAAATGATGTATCGACTGACAATGTCGTTGTTGCTGATCCTATTCGGAATAGGCAGGGCACACGCGTCCCCGTCATTACCTGATGAAGCGACAATAAGTTCTGGAAAAAGAGCATTCAGTGAATGTATCAATTGTCATACATTAAATCCCAATGCACCTGTAAGGGTAGGGCCACACCTATATGGTATTATTGGCAGACCAATTGCTAGCGAACAAGGCTATGAATATAGCAGAGCAATGCTAGCAGGCGAGGGCGTGTGGACAGAAACAAGACTTGAAGAATTTATCGTTAAACCAAATCATGCCATTGACGGCACCGCAATGCCTTATCGAGGCCTTAAAAACCCAAGGGCTCGAAAAGATCTCATTTTATATCTAAGATATGTTGCGATTAGCGGGCTAACTGAAAACATTGAAGATGATCATATACTTAGCCTAACGCAAGGTGATGCAGAAAACGGTGCAAACCTGGCTGCGCGATGCATGGCTTGTCATAAACTTTCTGACGATGGAAAACATGGGATTGGTCCAAATCTGTTCGGTGTTTACGGCCGTGATATTGCATCTGCACCAGGATTTGACTACACGCAGTCGCTGATTAGAAGGAAAGGTGTTTGGGATACAGATCAACTCAATGCCTTTATGTTTGAAAGCAAGCGATTTGACCAAGGCTCACACGCTGCATTTCTAGCATTGTGGCGCCTAAGCGATAGAGCTGACATCATTGCCTGGCTTAAAGAACAAAAGTAACTTCATATAACTATGACATATTAGTGAGGTGCGGAGTTGGTTCTACGTGCTATATGAAGGCAATACAGCTTTAGCATTGAGGCATCTTTTTAGAATGATATACGCGCGATATTTCATCTTAGTACTCACCTTGATTTTCAGCGGTACCGCGAATGCTGTAGAGGTTTTGCGTGGTGATCTAAGCCATAGCAGCTACGAGGTTCACTTCGAGCAGGACAAAATTACACCGGGAAGCCAACATTGGTTGGCAGTACGTGTTAAACCCAGAGAAGGGTGGCATACCTATTGGGCTAATCCCGGAGATAGTGGTGCATCACCTTACTTTTCTTGGAAAACACAGCCGTTAGTTTTAATCGGTAACCCTCTATATGGGACGCCTGAACGGTTACCTCTCGGCCCGCTGATGAACTACGGCTACCATTCTGCTTCGACGTTGTTGTTTCCTGTATCTGTGGAACAAGATTATCAAGGTGAAGCCCTAGAAATCTCAGCGGAAATCGAGTGGCTCGTCTGCGAGATAGAGTGTGTCCCTCAAGTAGACAGTTGGTCATTTAAGGTTGGCACTACTTCTCTCGGTAGTGAAGGCAATGTATTCTCCGAAGCTCGGGCTTCTCTTCCAGAGCCTTCTTACTGGGATGCAAATCTAACAGTATCCAATGAATTCAGTAACTTACTTGTGTTTTCTGATAAGGCGGATACACCAAATATCGTTGACGCCTATTTTTTTCCGCACACAGAGGGAATTGTTAGTTACGCAACCAATCAAACATGGTTCTGGAGTAAACACGGCCTGGAACTTAAGTTTGAACGGTCCGCTGGAATGCCAATCCCTGAGAATGGAAAAGGCGTATTAAAACTCATATATGATGATGAGACCACGCAAGCATTTGAGATTGAGGCAAACTTAACTTTAAACATTAGGCAACCCGATACTGAACCAAACTCAGCCCCATTCTCAATGCCCATATGGCAAGCAGCAATTTTTGCTTTGATCGGCGGACTTATTTTGAACCTGATGCCTTGTGTGTTTCCGGTTCTGTCACTTAAAGCATTTGCACTGGTTTCGGCAAACTACAGAAGCGAGAGCAACAGGCGTAAAGAAGGCTGGGCCTATACTTTAGGCATATGGGCTAGTTTCATGGTCATTGTAGGCGTGCTGGTGACCCTAAAAGCCGGTGGCTCTGCCATTGGGTGGGGCTTTCAACTGCAAGAACCACTGTTTATTGGTTTTCTAATTCTACTCATGGTTTTGGTAGCACTTTCTCTTGCTGGTGTTTTTTATATCAATACCGGAATGGAGGGGGCAGGCCAGTCTTTGACGTTGAGGTAGGGAGCCTCAGGTTCCTTCGCCAAGGGAGTTCTGGCTACGCTCGTTGCCACACCATGTACTGCGCCTTTTATGGCTCCTGCAATAGGCTATGCTTTAACACAGCCCATCCCCGTAATCTTTTTTGTATTTTCTATGCTTGCCTTTGGTTTGGCCCTTCCTTTCCTTGCACTATCTTACAGCAAAAAATTAGCCCAAATGATGCCAAGGCCTGGAGCATGGATGGAAAAAGTTAAACAGGGCCTAGCTTTTCCAATGCTACTAACTGCTGCGTGGCTATTGTACGTGTATGACCTACAAGCAGGTAGCCAATCGGCTCTCTTTATGTTGGTAAGCGCAATAACGATTAGCTTTGGTGTTTGGTTGTACCAGCAGACTACCAACTTGATTGGGCGTACAATTGCCGTTGCCTCTATGATTGGTGCCACAGTCATTGCTATTTCAGTATCAGAAACAAAACAACAAGTGCCTTTCAATGAAGATAACTCAAAAGAGTTACGCTATTCAGAGGAAACACTTGCTAAAACCATCGGCGAGGGCGGGCCTGTTTTCGTCTATTTCACTGCTGAATGGTGCATCACCTGCAAGGTGAATGAGCAGGTCGCGCTCTTTACTGATGAAGTACAAGAAGCGATTATGCTCAACGAGATTAGTGTCATTAAAGGGGATTGGACTAATCGAAACGCCGAAATAGCAGGAATACTTGCAAAACATGGCAGGGCTGGCGTGCCTCTCTATTTGTATTTTGATGAAGGTGCGAAGGAACCTAAGGTATTGCCAGAAATATTAACCAAAGACATCTTGCTGGATTATTTTCTGAAAACATAGGAGGTATTAATGCAGTTACACAAATTAGCGTATTTGTTACTGTCTGTTCTACTAGTGTCAGTAGGCCTATCTGCATCACCTGAACCTGGAAAAGAGGCACCGGCTTTTACGGGTAAAACCTCACACGGTACAGAGATTAGTCTGTCAGATTTGCGCGGCAAGACGGTGGTCTTAGAATGGACAAATCACGACTGCCCTTATGTGAAGAAGCACTATAATACAGGCAATATGCAGAGAACACAGCGTGCATTGATAGATAATGACGCAGTATGGCTTTCTATAATTTCTTCAGCTGAAGGAACTCAGGGCTATGTATCAGCGGAAGAAGCAAATGAACTAACAGCCTCACGTGGTGCCTACGCAAGCTATGTTATACTTGATCCTACTGGTGATATAGGGCGCCTCTATGCAGCGCGCACCACCCCGCAGATGTTCCTAATCAACAAAGACGGTGTTGTTGAGTATATGGGGGCGATTGATGACAAACCTTCAACGCGCGCTCAAACAGTAAAAGAGGCAACAAACTATCTACTCGCAGCTTGGCAGGAACTTAAATCAGGCAAGGAAGTAAGTTTGAAGTCGACTAAACCTTACGGTTGCTCGGTAAAATACGCTGATTAATGGGGGTTCGGCGTGAGTAGTGGCTCTAATATTCAAGCAGTTTCAGCTACATAGCGTTATTAATATAGTCTTAAGCCTATTGATTGAAACTCAAGTAGCTGTAAGATAGCGTAACGGTACATTTATGGTTCAGGCATAAAATTATATGTTTTTTATAATCGGGTTGATCATTGTATTTGTCATGGTGTTTGGCGGTTTCTCGCTGGCAGGTGGTAAATTTTCCCTAATCCTCAAAGCTCTGCCATTCGAGCTCATGATGATTTTCGGCGGCGCTATTGGTGCTTTTATCAGCGGTAACTCAGGCGGTGTACTGGGAGGCGCAGCTAAAGGTTTTGGTAAGGCCATGAAGGGTCCGCACTGGAAAGCTGATGATTATAAAGACCTTCTATGCCTCCTCTTTTTGATTATTAAAACCATTCGGACCAAAGGCGTTGTTGCCATTGAAGCGCACATTGAGAACCCTGAAGAATCAAAGATATTCCAGCAGTTTCCTCGGGTCGCCGAAGACCACCATGTTGTAGAATTTATCTGCGATTATGTCCGTATGCTTACAATGAACTTTGATGATCCAAATCAGATGGAAGATGCCATGAATGCTGATTTGGAAAAACACCACGAAGAAGAGCATGAGCCCCAGCACGCTTTGCAAACAATGGCCGATGGCCTGCCTGCAATCGGTATCGTGGCAGCTGTACTTGGTATTGTAAAAACAATGGGTGCCATCGCGGAACCCGTTGAAGTATTAGGTGGGATGATTGGTGGCGCCCTAGTTGGTACTTTCCTTGGTATCTTCTTATCTTACTTGGTCGTCGCGCCAATTGCAGGGCGCTTTAACCAAATACTCGTTGAAGAAGGGCGCTTCATGCCTATTATCAAGTTTGTATTGGTAGCCCATTTACAAGGTAATGCACCCCAAATAGCAGTAGAAATTGGCCGACGAAACGTGCCAAGCCCCTTGATGCCTACATTTGTAGAACTTGAGGAAGCTATCGCTGAGTTGCCACCAGACATTTAATTCATCGAAATTATGTAATTATCAATGACTTAAGCGCAGCAATTTGGCAAAATGGCTGCGCTTTTATATTTTCAATATCAACCTCCCCAATTGTCAGTTGAAAGAGACTAAAAATGTCAGTAGAGAAAAAAATCAAGGTAGGGATTTTAGGCGCGAGTGGCTATACAGGAGCTGATTTGGTTCGACTACTTGTTGCCCATCCTAGTGTTGAGATTGTTCTACTGACCGCTGAACGTAAAGCAGGCTTACCTCTGGCCCAAGTCTTCCCACACCTAGTTGGATACGACCTGCCAGACCTTATCGCACTAAAGGATGTTGAATGGCCCGCTTTGGAGCTTGATGTCGTATTTTGTGCATTGCCGCACGCAACTAGCCAGGAAGTAATTAAAGGATTACTACACTCTACTGGCCACAGCTTGCTGGATGAGTTGATTGTTGAAACTGTCGGAGATCAAGCAGATAACATTAAGTCTGAAGTTAAGATTGTAGATCTTTCCGCAGACTTCAGGCTTAGAAACACTGAAACTTACACCAAATGGTATGGCCGAGAACATCAAGCCACAGAAATCCAGAGTAGGGCCGTATACGGATTACCTGAGGTTTACCGTGACGATATTCGTGACGCACACCTTGTCGCGTGCCCCGGATGTTACCCCACTGCAGCGCTTCTCGCACTGGTACCAATTTTAAATGCAGGCGTAATTAGTAAAGACGACATTATCATTGATGCGAAATCTGGTGTGACTGGTGCGGGCAGGTCTCTGAAAGAGCAAAATTTATTTGTCGAGGTTGCCGAGGCTATGCACCCATATGGTGTCGGACATCACCGGCATATGCCTGAAATTGAGCAAGAACTTTCAGTAGCAGCGGGCGAAAGCGAAGTGTGCATAAGTTTCACACCACACTTAGTACCCATGAATAGAGGTGAACTTGAAACAATTTATGTTCGTACCTTAAATGGCTGCAAAGCAGAGGATATCAAAAAGGCATTGGTGTCAGCTTATGCTGAGGAGCCTTTTGTAACGGTATTAAAAGGCAACAGCATGCCCGCAACACGCATGGTGCGTGGATCGAACAACTGCGTACTAAACGTATTTGATGATCGCATTGAGGGCAGAGCCATTATAGTCTCAACAATTGACAACCTGGTTAAAGGGTCGTCTGGCCAAGCTGTTCAAAATATGAACCTTATGATGGGCCTCGATGAGACAACAGGCCTACTGCAAGCACCAATGTTCCCTTGATATGATAAAACCACATTATAGAGAAACACCGTTAGGCGGGCGATTAACCCCATTTCAGGGCAAGTGGCCGGAAATAGCGAAGAGTGCCTACATCTTCCACGGAGCCCAAGTGGTTGGCGATGTAACAATCGGTGCAGATAGCAGTATATGGCATAACTGTGTATTGCGCGGTGATGTAAACCATATCCGCATTGGGACGCGCAGCAATATTCAAGATGGAACAGTGGTACATGTTAGTACCCATACATTTCCTACACTAATTGGCAATGACGTTCTTGTAGCACACATGGCACTTCTTCATGGCTGCCGTCTCCACGACAACTCATTCGTCGGGATGGGGGCCATTGTTATGGATGATACAGACATAGAAGAGGATGGTATGCTTGCTGCTGGCGCAATGCTTACACCAGGTAAAACAATTGGCCGCGGTGAACTATGGGTAGGCCGACCAGCCAAATTTATTAGACATGTTACAGACACGGAGCTTGAGAAAAACCGCGGCATGGCAGAACATTACCGTAAAATTGCAGAGCAACACCGTATAGATTCAATAGGTGAGACAGCGGATACGCCGTATCCATAGTCTGGAAGGGATAAGAAAATGAATGTGTTTTTCTACGGCCTATTTATGGATCGAGAAATATTACGTTCACAGGGTTTGAATCCTCAAAATGAGGAGCAGGGATTTGTAGAAGGCTATCAACTCCAAATTGGAGAACGCGCCTTACTCAAAGAGAATTCGAACGAGAGAGCATATGGTGTGCTATTCTCGCTAAAAGAAACTGAAGTAGAACAGCTATACGCTGCCCCCAGTGTGCAAGACTATCAGCCAATAGACGTATCCTTCACCTCTCTCGCGACTGGAGAGAGTAAAGATGTGCAGTGTTACAATCTTCATATATCTAAAGTAGACGGCTCAAACCCCGAATATGTCACAAAATTATGCACTGTACTAACTTCATTAGGTTTCCCATCTAACTATATTAAAAACGTGTTGGCGCAGGCAGGTTAGATTTAAACTCTGAAAGATATTCACCATACAAATCCTTGAAATTTATGAATAAGTTTATATGTATAACCGGTTCGTAAGTATATGAATACGAACACCTTATTGTACTGTGTATCTATTAAAGGATTTCCCCATGTCAGCGCCTTTTGAACTTCCTGCGCTTCCTTATGCGCAAGATGCCCTTGAGCCCCATATTTCCGCTAACACTCTTAGCTTCCACTACGGCAAACACCACAACGCCTATGTTGTGAATCTCAACAATCTCATTGCAGACACAGATTTTTCTTCAAAGTCTCTAGAAGAGATTATGGAAGCTACCGCAGATGATGCTTCTAAGGCGGGTATCTTCAATAATGCTGCTCAGGTTTGGAACCACACATTCTACTGGCACTCGATGAGCCCTAATGGCGGCGGTAAACCAACTGGCACGTTAGCCGCAAAAATCGATGAAGACTTTGGTAGTTTTGATGCGTTTGTCACAGCATTTAAAGCCGCCGGAGCTACACAGTTTGGTTCTGGATGGGCGTGGCTCGTTCTTCGCGATGGCAAGCTTGCTGTGGAAAAAACAGCAAATGCGGAATGCCCACTAACAGATGGAGCTGTTCCACTGTTAACGATGGATGTATGGGAACACGCATATTACCTAGACTTCCAAAACAGGCGTCCTGACTATATTGAGACTTTTCTCACAAGCCTCATCAGCTGGGATTTTGCAGCAGCTAATCTAGAAACTGCACTATAGTTAGCCAAAAAAAGGGCTGCCAGAAGCAGCCCTTTTGACTAACCATTCATAGATGACTTTTAGAACGCTAGGCCGTTTTGCTGTCCAACCATGCAAACAAGCATTGGAATTGAAAGAAGCGTATTAGTACGGCTAAATAGCATCGCTTTTCTTGCAGCGGCAGGTTTTGCGTCAGCATCTGCTTCAACAATACCCAGTGCTACCTTTTGGTTAGGCCAAATAACGAACCAAACATTGAACCACATGATGATGGCCATATACATGCCAAGGCCAATCAAGCGTGTGCCTTCAGCTAAAGTAAATGCCTCAACAAGGTATCCATTGACCATTGCAAGCCAAAGACCTGTTAGAAGCGTAGCCTTCGCAGCCCAACGGAAATAGAATAACGCTGCTGGCGCAATATGTTTACCAACAGCGGGTTTCAGCTCATCCGGAATTGACGGCATTGTTGGGATTTGTACAAAATTGAAATACCAAAGAAGACCAATCCACATCACACCAGATAGAACATGGAGGTAACGTGCATAGAAGGCGGCATCAAATTCAAACTGAGCAAACCAGTTTGATTGAGCTCCAATAATTAACAATGTGAGTACAATACCCGCGATTACAGTATTTTGAAGAGATTCAAGAATCTTTCCCATTTCCCTAGCTCCCTAAGAATAATCTTGATGTCTGACGGTAAAAAACTAGCTGGCAAAAAGGTTTATCTCAAGCGAAACCGAAAGATTTCCGCAGCTTGACGAATAATATTTGCAAAAATATCGGTAGTTTTCTCTTGCATACCGGGCGTTACAAGACCATTTTGCGCCCATGCAAAAGTCAGAAGAAAATGCAGAATATTGCCTTAATCTAGTGCGCTCGGGTGACCCTGATCGCTATCTCCTTAGTTTATTTGCCCCTCAAAAGGCGCATCGAAATCTTTGGGCGCTTTATGCGTTTAATCAAGAAGTAGCAAAAATTAGAGAAACGGTTTCCGAGCCAATGCTCGGTGAGATCAGAATTCAATGGTGGCAGGACGTCCTGAGGGAGATTACTGAAGGAAATGTAAGAGAACAGCCGATTATCATAGAGCTAGCAAAACTTCTACAAGAGCACACTTCTATTGAAGGTGATCTTCATGAACTGCTTACTGCGCGAAAAAACGAACTTGCTGGCGAAGGCTCCGCAAATTTTAACTCTCTAAAGTCATATGCTTTTCAAGTAGGGGGGACACTATACTGCGCAGCTTCCAAAATTATTCACTCGAACTTGACATTAGAGGCTCAAGACACAGCGAAAAAACTCGGAGCGGCATGGGCAATGTTAGGGCTTGTTAGGGCTTTGCCGCATTCTTGGCAAACCAATGCAGCGCCGCGTACTGATGAAATGAGACCGGGCTTGCAATCACAGGACGCCGTAGATGCAAATGCATTGCTTCAGCCTATAGTCAGCAAAATGTTAGAGTTTACGGAGGAACAAGCTGAACTGGCTAAGCAGAATAAGATAGTAAAATCTGAAAGAAGTATTCTGCTACTAGCAACACAGCTGAACCTATATCAGAAAAATCTCCAAGCAGTAGGTAATAACCCTTTTGAATTGGTAAACGCTGAACCAAGCCAACTAAGAAAGCTTAGCTCCTTGTTCTGGGCAAATCTTACCAAGAGATTCTAAACGAGAAAAGCCCGCTGAATCGCTCCAGCAGGCTAGAAAACGTCTATAAACAAGCTTTATGCTTGTAGGTCTACGTTATCACCAACGCCAGGAAGAGTAGCTGATGGCTCAGCCTCTTTGCGTTCAATTTCAGAATCAGCTGCAACTTTACGCTCGCCAACTTCTGATTCTAATGCACCAGAACGACCTGCTGCGGTGATAGCTTGGCCACTAGCAGCGGCTGCACCTTGAATGTCTACCATAGTTTTAGGCTCCTATGGCGTGTGTTTACCCATGACACACGCTCTCTCAGCAAGGTAGAGTATACGTCAAAAAGTGATTCTGGTCCAAGAAAATCGACAAAACCGGCTGAAACGAGCCATTTCTAGCGCGTCGAGGGGTAGATTTTTAAGTTACTGTTAAGAAAGTGGAATAATTCAGGTGAGAATTTTGAATAAAATTTTATCTATTCGAATCATGCAAATCCTCGGCATATCTTTCGCTTTAGTAGCATGTGGTGCAGGCCCGGAGAAGCGGGTAAACAATGATGAAGGGCCTTTCTCTGCCCGCGCCAGAAACACTTTGGCAACTGAAAACCCTGAAGGCTTACTCCGTGTAGGGCAGGGTTTTGAGCAGTCAGGCAATCTGCAGAGTGCATTGAATATATACGGACAAGCAATGGCTGCAGCGCCGGAGTTGATTGAGGCTCAAATAGCATATGCACGCGTCACAGGCTTACTGGGTGCTCATGACAGAAGCATAGCCATGCTAAGTGCGCTGCTAGAAAAACATCCTAAAAATGCAGCGGTTCGCTCCGCGTTGGCTCAGGTAAACATTCGTCTTGGGCGTTTTAAGTTGGCAATGCTTGTGATGAAACCTCTCCTTGATGCAGAGAGTGCTTCAGCCGATACGCTCGACCTTGGAGGCAGATTGGCTCAAATAGGCAGCGCACCAGGTCTTGCACGTTCTTATTTTGGCAGAGCACTTGACCTGCAACCTCAAAATTCAGGTTACCTAAGAAACATGGCACTATCTTTCGCCTTAGAAGGTGAATACCAAACATCAGTGGCTATGCTTCAGAAGTCGATGGATAAAGCGGCAGGCTTAATGCCTGGAAGACAAAGCCTGGCGTTAGTTTATGCTCTTTCTGGTCAATATTCATCTGCATTGCAGTTGGCGAGAGGGTCTATGTCATTAGAAGAAGTGAATAGGCGTAAGTTTATATACAGAAACATCGCTACCTGGACCAAACAGCAACAAGCGATGGCGCTGCTTTTTGACCAGTATCCAACAGACTTACTGACACCAAAGGCTAACGCGTCAAAATGACCCCTTGAACAGTTGCGTTTTG
>JBFOLV010000304.1:0-5647 GCA_040830325.1 Kordiimonas sp.
AACAATACTCACTAATGACAGCCTCATCACCCGCACCAAGAAAAGTTCGGATCATCATCTGCATCAGTTCTTCAGAACCGTTACCGCATATTATCCTGCTCGCGTCCAAGCCATGCACTTCAGCAATTGCCTCACGTAACTCCTGCTGACTACCATCTGGATAGCGAAACAAATTTGTCCCTACTGCGTTATAAGCAGCAATTGCCTTGGGGCTTGGGCCCAGCGGCGATTCATTGGAGGAAAGTTTAATCGGATTTTCAATACCATCAATTGCGCTTTGCCCCTGAACATAAGGTGCAAACTGCATAATTTCCGGACGCGCTTTTACTTCAGACATAAAGTCCCCCACTGGGTTATTGTGCCCGGCCCTAAGCAGCAAACTATACACAGGGCGCGGTTTTACTGCCCTTAGGGTGAAGAAGTATGCTCGCAATACAAATGATTGTTTTTAATCCGCTTATAAATAAATATAGCCCACTGCCTGTCAGGTTATGCAAAACAATTACAAAAGCTAATGGCTAATTATAAAGCGTCATTTGCGGCTCCAACCAGCCTCTCGTTAGAACGAAAGTGAGAAAGGTGCCCCTTTGCACCTCTGGTTTATCACTGAGTTGGAGTTTTTCATGCCACGCTTGTCAGGTGCTGACGCTATCTTGCAATCTTTGATCGCAAACGATGTGGATACAATTTTCGGCTTGCCCGGTGGGCAGCTCGATCACTTCTTTGACGCCATGTATAAGTCGTCAGATAAAGTAAAGCTGATCGGTGCGCGCCATGAACAAGGCGCTGCCTATATGGCCTTTGGCTATGCAAGATCTACAGGAAAGGTTGGCACATATACTGTTGTACCCGGTCCAGGCGTTCTCAATTCAACTGCTGCAATCTGCAGCGCTTATGCAACGGATACACCCGTACTATGTGTAACAGGTCAAATTCCTTCTAAATCAATTGGTAAGGGGTACGGTGAACTTCACGAACTGCCTGACCAGTTAGCCACTATGAAGAGCCTGACAAAATATGCTGCACGCATCGATGCACCGGGTGAAGCCCCTGCTTATGTAAATAATGCGTTTGAAGCGCTCACAAGTGGTCGTCCGCGTCCTGTTTCCCTTGAAATGCCAATGGACATTATGGCAGATGAAGCTGAAGTTGGCCTTCTACCCAAGTTCCAGAATACACCGTCGGCGGCCGATCCTGAGCAAATCAAAGCGGCTGCAAGGGCCATAGCAACTGCAAAGAGCCCTCTTATCATCGTAGGCGGCGGCGCGATGCATGCCACGGAAGAGGTCTTGCAGCTCGCCGAAATGATGCAGGCACCGGTGTCTTCTTTCCGCAGCGGTCGTGGTATCGTGAGCGATGAGCACTATCTGGGTGTTAATTTGCCTACTGGCTACAAACTTTGGGGTGAAGCAGATGTTGTAATTGGCATCGGTACACGCCTCCAGCTACAGCAGCAATATTGGGGTACAGACGCGGACATGAAAATCGTCCGTATCGACATTGACCCCGAAGAAATTGACCGGATCAATACACCTGAAGTTGGGGTTATTGCCGACGCGAAAGTGGCCCTTGCCGCTTTAATACCCGAACTTGAAAAACATATAGATGTGAGAGCAAGCCGTGAAGATGAGCTTGTCGCACTAAAAGCTAGCACACGTGCTGCCATTGAAGGCGTGCAACCCCAAATGTCTTACCTAGATGTAATCCGCGAAGAGCTACCTCGTGACGGCATCTTCTGCGATGAAATCACTCAGGTTGGTTACACTTCCTGGTATGGGCTTCCTGTTTATAAACCACGTCAGCTCATTACATGCGGCTATCAGGGTACGCTTGGATATGGCTATGCAACTGCACTTGGTGTGAAAGTCGCCCACCCAGACAAAGCTGTTATCTCGATAGCGGGCGATGGTGGCTTCTTATTTACAGCTACAGAACTAGCAACAGCTGTACAATATGGCATTGGCCTCGTCACAATTGTCTTCAATAATAACAAGTTCCTCAATGTTCAGCGTCAACAGAATGACTGGTTTGGCGGCCGAAAAATTGCCTCAGATTTGCACAACCCAGATTTTGTTAAATTTGCCGAAAGTTTTGGCGCAGCGGCCTACCGTACGAACTCTCCTGAAGGCTTGCGCGGCTTAATCCGCAAAGGTCTCGAAAACAACGGCCCAACTATCATTGAAGTGACTGTGGAAAAAGACATGGAAACTCCATGGAAGCACATTATCACACCTCCTAATCGAGGATAGACACCTGTCCTCCTAACAGGCAACGCAACTTCCGACCCGGCTTATACAGCCGGGTTCTTTTTTGGTAAATTTATGGGGTGTTTACTTTTGAGACTTCAATATCTCGTTGAAGCCATCGGCCTCCGCGGAAAGCCATTTCTTGAACACGCGGATTTTATGTTGATCTGAAGTATTTTTTGCGGAAACCATATAGTAGGAAAATTGGCACGGTAGGCTATCTGCAAACGGCCTTACTAAATCGCCGCGCGCAATTGCATCCGCAACAAGCACATCACGACCAAGCGCTATGCCTTCGCCGTTCAATGCTGCCTGCATCACCAGCTGGGAATTACTGAATGTCGGCCCACGTGAAGCATCCAGTTCTTCTAGACCAACATGACTAAACCAATCTGTCCACCCCACATTCATGACATCATGCAGTAACGTGTGCTTGGCAATATCGGCAGGCTTGCTAAGTGGGGCCTCGGCAAGCAGTTCAGGGCTACACACCGGAAATAATGTTTCTTCCAATAAAAGGTCAGCCTGCATATGCTGCCAGCGCCCTTCACCGTACCTGATATCCAAGTCCACATCGCCGTCCAAGAGCATGTCCGTTTCCTGACGGCTAGTCACAAGATGTACGTTGAGATCCGGGTATCGGTCCCTGAATTTTTTCAACCGTGGCAACAGCCAGATGGAAGCAAATGAACTCAACGTAGAAACGCTCAATGTTTTAACATTGTCCTGGTCCATAAGCTTTGCCGTCGCACCGCCCATAAGGTCAAAAGCTTCCGTCAGCGGCCCTAAATACTCCTGCCCCTCTTCGGTTAGTTTCAAGCCCCTGTTCAGGCGCTGAAAAAGCATAACACCAAGCCACTCCTCCAAAGCCTTTATCTGATGACTAACGGCCGCCTGTGTCACATGCAATTCGTCCGCAGCTTTCGTAAAGCTAAGGTGACGGCCTGCGGCTTCAAAAACTCTCATCGCATTTATGGGGGGCAGTCTGCGTCCCATTGCCGTCCTTTCATCTGGGCTTGGTCAATTCGCCCATTACCAAAACTAACAGGTTTATGACAAACGCTCGTTTGAACAAACCTTACCTAAAACATACGCTTTCCTACAATAATATCAATGTAGATTCAGGATGTTAACTCCATGAAAATAACTAAAGCGCATGTTATCGTAACTTGCCCGGGCAGAAATTTTGTCACGCTAAAAATCTATACAGATCAAGGACTTTACGGCATTGGCGATGCCACACTCAATGGTCGGGAGAAGGCGGTAGTGTCCTATCTCGAGGACTATGTAATTCCTTGCCTGATAGGGCGAGATGCCCGCCAAATTGAAGATATTTGGCAGTATTTGTATCGTGGTTGCTATTGGCGGCGAGGGCCCGTCACTATGAGCGCGATTGCTGCGGTTGATACCGCCCTTTGGGACATAAAAGCCAAAGCTGCAGGCATGCCACTATACCAACTTCTGGGAGGGGCTAGCCGCAAAAATGTTATGGTTTACGGCCATGCAAATGGTACAACAATCGAGGAAACCACAGAAGAGGTCGGCAAATATATTGACCTAGGCTATAGAGCGATCCGCGCCCAAACAGGGGTTCCCGGTATCCCGTCCACATATGGTGTTTCCAAAGACAAAATGTTTTATGAACCAGCAGACGCTGACCTACCCTCTGAGAATGTTTGGTCTACGGAGAAATATCTAGATCATACACCCAAGCTTTTTGAAACACTCAGAGACACATACGGCTTTGATCATCATTTACTACATGACGTCCATCACCGCCTAACACCTATTGAAGCGGGACGTCTGGGAAAATCCCTTGAACCATATCGATTGTTTTGGATGGAGGACTGCGTAGCAGCCGACAATGTGGAAAGCTTACGCCTCGTACGGGACCATACAGTAACGCCGCTTGCAATTGGTGAAATATTCAACACCGTTTGGGACTGTAAAGACTTAATCACAAACCAATTGATTGACTACATCCGCACCACAGTAGTGCATGCTGGCGGCATCACTCACCTCAAGCAAATAGCCACTCTGGCAAGCCTTTATCATGTACGCACCGGATGTCACGGTGCCACTGATCTATCTCCAGTGTGTATGGGGGCTTCACTGAACTTCAACCTGTGGGTGCCAAATTTTGGGGTTCAAGAATATATGCGTCATACACCTGAAACCGACGCAGTATTCCCCCACGCCTACAGCTTCAAAGACGGTGCGATGCATCCGGGCGACACGCCAGGACACGGCGTAGACATTGATGAAAAGCTAGCTGAAAAATATCCGTACCAGCGCGCGTTCCTACCAGTGAACCGCCTGCAAGACGGCACAATGTGGAATTGGTAATTGGTTAGGAAAGAGTTCCCTATCGGCACAGCCGGTAGGGATATCATGATATTCTTTTAACGGTTTACGCTGCCGCCACTGCGACCGCGCATAAGTTCTTCGACTTCAAAAACATTCACACGGTTAACATCGCCAGGCACGGTATGCTTCAAACAAGCTGCAGCGGCTGCGAAATCAATAACCTTCTGCCCCTTACCTTGCTTAAGTAGACCATAGATAAGTCCTGCTGCGAACGCGTCGCCGCCACCTATTCGGTCAATGATATCTGTCATTTCATAGGTTTGGCTCATGAAATAGCCATCCCTATTTCTAAAACCAGCCGTGAGATTATTATGATCTGCTGATATACGCTGCCTGAAAGTACTCGCCATAACCGAAAGATTAGGAAATGCTTCAAACATGCGTTCTGTCATGGTGAAATAACTACTTGCAGGATCAAGTGTTGTGTCTTCATTCACAATATCCAAACAAGACGCACAGTCATGCTCACTTGCCAACAACACATCGACAGATCTGACTATTTCACCGAAAATAGATTTTGCTGACAGATGGTTCTGTGCCCATAATTTTTGACGATAGTTAAAGTCAAATGAAACGGGAATGTTCGCTTTTTTTGCCTTTGCAATCGCAGCAAGAGAGAGTTTGGCAAGGCTCGCGCTCAGCGCCGGTGTAATGCCAGACAGGTGAAACCAACTACAGTTTTCAAACACCAAATCCCACTCGACATCTTCGGCACGAAGTTTTGAAAAGGCCGAACCATCACGGTCATACACCACGTTGGAGGGCCTATGGCCCGCGCCGGCTTCCAAAAAATACAAGCCTAATCGTTCGCCGCTAATAAGCATATGTTCGGTGCCCACAGCCCGTGCCCGTACATCGGTCAGGCAAGCTGAACCTAATTCGTTATCAGGCACCGCGCCAACAAGGCTGGTAGATAACCCAAACTGTGACAAGGATGCGAGAACGTTGAACTCTGAACCGCCAAAACGTGCTTCAAGTTGGGGGGACTGAAGAAGGCGTTCATGGGCAGGCGGCTTAAGCCTCAACATTACCTC